>CAZWAS010000089.1:0-16994 GCA_964631915.1 uncultured Spirochaetales bacterium
CTGCGATTAGGTGCCCGCTATGGGAACCAACCGAAGGTTAATAGAGGTTCCCTTAATGTAATACTTCATCTGTAACTATAGCCGCTCGCAGGGTCCTGTCAATATTCTATCGTGAATTCTTCGTATGTACCCTTATACGTTGTGTAATCGATCAGCACCTGCTTCACATGCGAAGCAGGGGATCCTTTCGGGAGGAGTTTTTCGAACTGTTCAATGTCGGAATCCGCACCTTCGGCGTACACTTCCACCGACCCGTCGGGAGCATTTCTGACCCACCCGTGTATGCGGTGTTTGAACGCTTCCCGCAAGACCCAATACCGGAATCCGACACCCTGCACGACACCCGATATTTTTGCACGAAAAGCTTTCATGAGCGCCTCAAGCGAGAGCTTCTGCTATGAGCCCTTCCAACTCGGAATAATCGAAAGGTTTGTACAATACTTTAAACGGAATTGCCACTTCCGGTTTCAGAAAGCCGCTGGTGATGAAAATTTTTTTTTCACTGCAGAATTTTTTCAGGAATTTGATCCAGTAATCTCCACCCAAAATATCCATCCTGTAATCGGTCACGATCAGTTTTACCTCGTGATCCAAAAGCTGTTTGAGGGCTCCTATGCCGTCGGACGCCACAAGCACTTCATATCCTTTCTTTTTTAAATAATCGCGGAGCGTAAGCCGGATGGCGTCTTCATCTTCGACAATGAGAACAGGTCCTTTCACAGTATCGCCCATTTATCTCCTCGCTGTATGCTTTTCGATATCCCGGATCGATTCGATCACTTTTTTGAAATCGAGGGGTTTCGGGAAGAAAAGGTCCGCTCCATCCTCAAAGATGCGCTTTTTTTCTTCAGGATCGTCCAAGCCGGTTATCGATATGATTACCGGCCTTCCGAGCGACGGATCGTCCTTTATCGTCCTACAGAGCTTATGCCCGTCGATACCAGGCAAATCGATATCGAGAAAGATAATATCTGGTTTATTTTCTGCTATGCTTTTCCCCGCTTCGTACCCGTCGAACGCCTGAAATACGGTATACCCGTTCAGATTCTCTTCCAGGTAACGCTTGAGAACATTGTTGAGATCCTTATCGTCATCGATGATGATAATGGTATCCAGCCGCTGCGGAGATTTCTGGAGAGTTTCCAGCTCTTCCGGAATACGCATGCCCCTCGTCTGCAGAAAATCGATGAGATCCTCAGCATATACGCGATATTGTCCGCCGGGTGTCGTGAAAGCTTTCAGGTAGTCATTCTTTATCCAATTGATGGCGGTCTGATTCACGACTCCGCAGATATTGGCGACTTCGAGGGCGGAAAAAATGCGGACTTTCTTTTCGTTCTTTGCCATGGGCGTTACCTCAGAAAAGGGAATATCTATACCTCAAATTATATTTAGTACATCCATAATGTCAACCTCATTTTACACGGATCGCGAAAAAACGTCATCTTCAGGCAAAATGGACATCTTGGCATGATTTTTCACGAAGTCGCGGACCTGGGCGTATGAAAAACCGTTCCGCAGGAGGTTCGCAAAAATTTGCTCCCTGTTCATGCCTTTGCGCCTCAACACCCGCATATAGGCTTTTTCCAAAGCGGCTTCCACAACGTGCGGTTCGAGAGAAGACCGAATGGCTTCTTCGGCATAGGCCTTCGGCACTCCTCTTCTCAAAAGCCCTGCGTACAGCTTCTTCTCTCCCACCGAATTTCTCTGCACGTATGAAGACACCCAACGCTTCGCGAAAGCCAGATCATCGAGAACACCGATGTTCCTCAACTTCCCAATCGAAAACGATATCGCATTTTCTGAGAAGCCGCGTTTTTTCAGTTTCAGCCGGAGATGATACTCTGTTTGGGAAAAACGTGCAAGGATTGCATACGCTTTGTCCAAGGCTCTGAAAGTTTCGTCTTCGGACCGCAGCTTTTCCACTAGCGTTTTTGAAAGGGGATGGTCGCTTTCCGCAGAAAGCCTGTGTACGGTTTCGGCGGAAATAAAAAAAGAGGAACCGTCTGAAAGAGATACCTCTCCTCTCTCAAGGGTTCCTCGCTTTATCGATTTGATATAAATATTACCGTTTGGAGAACTGGAACCTTCTCCTCGCACCTCTTCTACCATATTTCTTTCTTTCCACCATGCGGGAATCCCTTGTGAGATAGCCGTTCGCCCTCAGAGAACTCTTGTTCGCCTCATCGTAAATGGCCAGAGCCCTCGCTATCCCATGTCTGCACGCGCCGGCCTGACCCGAATATCCTCCACCCGAAACTTTCACAATCACATCGAACTTATCCTGACTGTCCGTTACCGCAAGAGGTTGAAGTACCATGTTGACCTGATCGATATTCGGGAAATAATTTCCGACATCTCTTCCATTAATGGAAATTTTCCCACTCCCCTGTCTGAGAAACACGCGTGCGACGGACGTTTTTCTTCTTCCTGTTCCGTATGATAAATTCTTAACCACATTCATCTCCTGATTTATAGCTCGAGTATTTCAGGCTGTTGAGCCGTATGCGGGTGATTCTCCCCTGCATATATTTTGGCGTTGGTGAAAAGCTTTCTTCCCAAAGGTCCTTTCGGAAGCATCCCTTTGATGGCCCTTTCCAGAGGATAGGTGGGTTTTTTTGCTGCAACATCCGCATATGTTTCAACTCTCAGTCCACCCGGATATCCGGAGTACCTGTAATACAGTTTACCTTCCCGTTTGTTTCCAGTGACCTTTATCTTGTCCGCATTGATAACAACGACAAAATCGCCTATCTCCTGGTGCGGCGTGTAATATGGTTTGTGTTTGCCTCTGAGAATATATGCAACCTTAGCAGCGACCCTTCCGAGTGTTTTACCTTCGGCATTTATCACGTACCAAGTGCGTTTCACATCCTTCGGTTTGATAAAAATTGTTTTCATAAAACTGCCTTCTCAACATATCGTTTTTGTAGCGGGTAGAGAGGTATGCTGGCATATTTCAGCGAATATGTCAAGCATCGCCCTCCAGTGTCAGGACTTGGCGGACCCTTCGGGTGCCGAGCTCTCCTTTGCAGCTTCTTCTTTCGTCTCCTCGGTTTCTTCTTTCTTCATTTCAATCTTGTCTTTGATATCCGCAACGCCGATGAACACAGCTATGAGCCCGATAAGAAGCGCGATGATAGGTACACCACCTTTCAAAAACTGTATGACTTCGTTCCACCAATTGAGTGTGCCTCCGATCTGCGGAGGAAATACAGAATATATCGCAAAGAGTACGAAAACTATCCCAATGATCAATGCAACCATTCGAACCCTCCAGAATCCATCATGAAGTATCTTACATAAGATATCCAATTTTGCGCATATGTCAACTAGCTGCAGGGAATTTGCCTTTCCTCCGAAATTGTTAGTAGATTTCTATCATATCTCATGGAAAGGAGTACTATATCACTGTCACCATACAGGAAGAGCTCTGCATAGGATGCGGGCTCTGCGAAGAGAATATGCCGGAACTGTTCAGGCAAGGGTCGACATATGCTAAGGTTCTGCCCGTGGCCTTATACCCGGATATGGTTCCGGAACTTTTGCAGACCGTACGCGACTGCCCTGCCGAGGCAATTGCGTTCACTCAGGAATGATGCCCTGCTCGCTATCGAGTGCGTTTCCTTGCTACCATTACGACGAATCCAATGCCGAAAAAAACCATCGGCAGATTATGAAGTATGACAGGTATGATTGAGACTCCGCCTATGACGATACGGTCGCTCTCCACAATGCCGAAGAGTTCAAGGGTGGAGAACACTGTACCTCCGTAGCCGATGATGGTTCCGAGGATTATGTACATCCATGCCGTATCCCTCGTTTTCGACCAGAGCAGAATAGCAAGGAAGGTGGTTATCGCTCCTATTCCCAGTTCGCTCAACACCATGACCATCTGATTCACGGAAAACCTCTCTTCAGTTTTTTTCCTATGAGGGGCACAAGCTCCCCGGGACTGAATTCACCGGGAATTATACTAGGGCCGGGGAAAAATGGCGAGAGCAGGATTCCTTTGCCGAGAAACTCCCTAAACAGGTCGGGATACGCATCCTTCCCGCACAGGGGATACAGGTAAGGGCCCCTGCGACCCCAACCGGGCATATCGAAAAGGCTCCACACGTGTTCCCCGAATGAGGTGCCATACCGTCCGAGATCATAGAGTGCCTGTATGGCGCCCGAAAGAAGGACAGGGCTTAGAACATCCGACGGATGCATATCCGATCCCGGTTCTTCCTTGAACAGGGCTATGCCGAAGGGGAAGGGCGCAGGGACTATGGGTAGCAGCACGGCCGGGCTGTGTTCCGAGGGAAGAGGCAGGAAGGGGCGGAAAAAGGCTATGGGTTTCCCTGCGCAGTCTTGAAAGACGGGATCGGGGATCTCCTCAACGGAAAGATCTGCTCCGTTTAATACCGAAAGCGCATGCAAGAGGCGTTCCGAATTCGCATACACTCTGAGCGCCCGGTAACCGGGGAATGCTGCGAAAAGGGCTTTCGCCAATCTCCGTTCATATACCGAAGGAAGCGGGGCATAGAGCCCGCGGCTTATGACATTTTTTACGGCGACGCTCACAGCCGGCGGTCTATGCCCGAGTAAGGAGGCTCCGCGGTTCTGGTACAGATCGAGATACCGCCTGCCTTGCACATCGTAAAGCCTATAGCCTCGAGCCCGTTTTATGGCAGGCAGTTCCCTCAGCAAATCTTCCATAACTGTCCTCCATCCTTTCGTATCATTCGCATATCTTTTCGAGTGCTGGAGTGTACTTCGGTATGAATTGGCACGTTCTGCCCGTTTCGAAACGGACCATGACGGCGGCCTGGTTGCCATTATACCATTTCCTGACCACTGTTCCGGAGCCGTAGTCTTCATGGTACACAGCATCTCCGAGATTGAAGCTCTTGCCGCTGCTTTCTGCCGGCTCATCCACACCCGAATTCAGAAAAATGAGGTGTTCCTTCGGTATTTCCTCCAGAAACCGAGAAGCGGAAAGCACCATGCATCTCCCATGAATTCTCCGTGTTCTGCAATACGTGAGGTACAGCTCTTCGCGCGCTCTGGTTATGCTCACATAAAATATCCTCCGCTCCTCTTCCAGGGCTTCCCTATCCTCTTCGCCACGCGGGAACACCCCTTCTTCGAGTCCTGTGATAATGACTCTATCGAATTCGAGTCCTTTCGTATTGTGCATGGTGATGAGCGTGACGTAATTATCATCCTTCACCGCTTGCTGAGTCTGTTCTCTGTCCAGCTCTATGTGCTCGAGAAATTGGGATAACCCTTCTCTGCTCGCCGGGTAGGCCGATGCTGCGTTGATGAGCTCTTCTATATTACGCTGTTTTTCCGATCCTGCTATTTCATCCTGCTCCTTGTGATATTCCATGAGACCGGATTCCACAGCAGCCCTATGCACGAGCGTATCGAGCGTGCCACCTTTTTCGGTTTCCACCAAAAGCCCTCTGATCAGGGCAACGAAAGATCGAGCTCCTGCCCCCGCCTTGGGAGGGAGAATTTTCTGTGCGGAAACGCATGCTTCGAGAAAATCTCCTTTCGTCTCTTCGCTCGCTTGCACGATCCTTTGTTCGCTCGCTTCTCCTATGCCCCTGGAGGGTTTATTGATGATGCGACCAAAAGCCACAGCATCCTTCTGGTTCAGCAGAAACGCAAGCACTGCGAGCACATCTTTCACTTCTTCCCGCTCATAGAATCTGACGGTTCCCACAAGCTTATATGGGATTCGCCGCGAACTGAACAACGTTTCGAATACCCGCGACTGCGCATTGGTCCGGTACAGAATAGCCGTTCCTTTCAGGTTTCCGTCCTTGAGAATCTGCGCGCAGAAAGTCGCCTCAGCTTCCTGGTCCTCCAGTTCGGCGAGCATCGCTTTTTTTCCCCCTGCTTTCCTTGTCCACAACGTTTTACCAAGCCTCCCCTCGTTGTTTTGCACAACGCTCGTCGCTATGGACAATATGACCTGAGTCGAGCGGTAATTCTCCTCGAGCCGTATGATCGTGGTTCTCGGAAAGCTTTCGGGAAATGTGAGAATATTTTTCACTTCCGCTCCTCGGAATCGGTAGATCGATTGATCGTCGTCTCCCACTACGCATAGGTAGGTGTCCGGCCCTGCAAGGAGCTTGAGCAGCTCGTACTGCGCCGTATTGGAATCCTGATATTCGTCCACCAACACCACCTTGAAACGCTGATTCACCCGTTCCCGGACGCTCATCTGTTCCCTCAGCAGTTCCACGCTCCTCATGATAAGATCGCCGAAATCGGCATTTCCTATCTCCCGCAATTTCTTCTCGTAGGCTTCGTATGCAGCTTTGAAATCCGGATCGTGACTTATGGACCAGAGGGCATCCGACGGACCAAGGCAGTAATCCTTTGCCCTGCTGATCCAGAATGCGTATTGAGACAGGAGTTGCCTTGGAGTTCCCGGAAATAAGGACTTCAAAAGCGCATAGGAATCGTCTTCATCGTAGATAGTGAAATTGGAATCCATGCCGAGCACATGGGCGTTTCTCCGCAAAAGCCAAGCCCCGAACGAATGGAATGTTCTGATCATAACCTTCTCTGCATCAGGCACATACCTGACTACCCGCTCCAGCATTTCCCGCGCAGCTTTGTTCGTGAATGTGACTGCGAGAATGCTCTGAGGTTCTATGCCTTTCTGTTCGATCAGATATGCTATTTTCATGGTGATGACCCGCGTTTTCCCGGATCCTGCACCTGCGAGGATGAGCAAAGGGGAACCCTCATGCAGCACTGCTTCCAGTTGAACCGAGTTCAGGCCCTGAAGGTACTTTGGAATATCGTGTTTCATTGGTAACCGCTCCATATCGGATCGACCGAATACATCAAATACAAGACTAACGCAAAACTAGTGTTTTCGTATATAATACTATGAAAGGTGTGTCTATATGAAAAGGAACACGGCTGTTGTGGTTCTCATTTTTACCAACACACTCATGCTTTTTGCCAGAGATTACTATGCGGACCGTTATGATGTGCATATCGAAATTCTCGAAAAGAATATCATAGAGGTCACGGAACAGGTCGATTTTGTGTTTCAACGGGGGATGTTCACGCATGTGTTCAAGGAATTCCCTCTTATGCACAAGGATTCGATTTCCATACAACAGATTCTCATGGATGGAGTTCCCATAGATCGGGGGAAGAGAGCCGGCCAAGCGGAGATACGAGACGCGATTCCGCTTAGGGTTTTGTGGCATTTTAAACCCATGCAGAATTCCGTGCATTCTTTTTCAATCACCTATAGGGTCACAGGTGTCATACAAAAAGGCGAACAGAGCGATATATTCAACTGGAACACTATACCGGATGATCACGAATACCACATTCGTCGTGCATCTATAGCCATAACGTATCCGAAAAGAGCAAAGCTTCTCGCACTGTCGACGAAACCTCAGGAAGGTGCAGATATCGAATATGCCGACACGGAAATCCGAATCAGGATGGAAAATCTGCGCAAGTATCACGCTTACAAGGTGCATATGGAATTCCAACCGGGATCGCTTATCGAGGAGGCTCCTCTTTGGCAGGCACGCATGGAGTTCGCACGCATGAAAATTCCTCTCTACCTGAGCATAGGTGCAATCATCGCCATAGTAGGGGTTCTCCTCATAGGAACCGTGATAAAAAGTCTTAAAAACTCATCAGTCGAGGTCCGAATCGATTCGCCGGTCACCGTTCCTCCGGACGATATGAGCCCTGCGCTCGTATCTATGATCCTCCATCCGGGAATCCAGCCCAATTTCAACAGTGCGATCGGAACTCTCTTCGATTTTGCCCGGCGAGGCATCGTCGAATTCCAGCAGATCAAACAAACGATGAAATGGTTCTCGCGAAGCAAATACATCGTCGTTCTGAAGCAAGAGCCGGAATCTCTTACAGCCTCCGAACGGGGGTTCCTTCATCTTCTGTTCAAAAACAGAAAAGGAGAAGCAGCCTCCTTCGATATTTCCGAGTTGTCTTCGCGCTACTACAGAGGATCGAAATACTTTTTCAAACCTCTCAAGGAACACTTGAAACAGTCCGGGTATATAGATAGTGATAAGGCAAGGGCGAGGATTCAGCTCATGCTAGCTTACGGTATTCTCAGTTTCATATTTCTGATTTCGTTCATACCCTGTCTCGTGTTCGGCATTCCAACAGGCTATTGGCCCGTCATATTCGTGCCCGCAGGTTTGCTCTATGCGTCTCTGTACGGCCTTATCACCGCAGGGCTGTATTCGCCCTTTTCAGAAAAGGGTCTAAACAGATACTATGCATGGAAAAATTTCGCCCAATATCTACGACATATCATCAAAGGGAAAGAACCCCTCCCTCCCACTATACGGTTCGACTCATATATCCAGTATGCAGCATGCTTCGGCATGCTGCATACATGGATGGAGTTCTTCAGAAAAAAAGGCACCTTCGATCCGCCGGAATGGCTCAAAGGCTTTTCCCTTCATCCGGACGACTGGAAGAGCTTCTATACAATGATGAATGCACTCTCGTCGTCAGGCGCTTCTTCGGGAGGAGGCGGAGGCTCGAGCGGAACAGGATGATCCTGCACAGAGCCGTGAATGAACCGCCATGGACCGGCCTTTCAACTGCTTCTGTATGGTTCGGTCAAGAAAATTTTTTTATTTCAAACACGAATTTCTCAGCGCTTTTCTCCAGATCTTCTTTTTTCGCCTTTTGGGTGATAATAGTCGTGTACATGACCAGTTCCGCCTGTCTCATAGCTATGCCTTTTTTCAGCTTCTGAAGCGCTTTGTCCAGAGGGGAACCGAGTTGCAAAAAAACAGCAATGACCCGTTTGCCTTCGATATGTGCCTGGGACAGAAAACTCATGGTAGGGCAAGCGGGCTTGAACGCCCAGACCGGCGTACACAGCACGATGATGTCGAATGCGGAGAAATCGAAATTCATGGGTTTTATAGCGAACTTCATGCCGAAGGTGGCTCCCACGCCCATAGCCAGGAACCCATGCTTTCGCTTTTCTTCTATCACCCGTAACTCCGCATATAGTTTCTGAGCCAATGTATTCGCGACAATTGCTGTAGTTCCGTATCTGCTGTAATACGCGACTGCAATCTTCATGGTAACCTCCTTGACGCCGGGGCTGCGCATCTCCATCAGTCGGCACGGACCGCTTCCAAATCCACGCCGTTGCGTTTTACTATCCGTACTTTGAGAACATCCCCCGGTGCAACGTTTTCCGCATGGACGACCACAAGGCCGTCCACCTCAGGAGCATGTGCATATGCCCTGGCCAGGCAGAGACCTTCTCCGGGAATAGACTCTTCAACGAGCGCATCGAAATCTTTCCCGACGAATCTGTCGAGCATGGTCTCCGTAATTCGAATCTGTCTCTCTTCTAGCAAACGCTTCCTTCTCTCCAGCTCCCGCTTCGGCGGTTTTTTATTCGGTTTCCATGAATACCGATAGGCCGCTGTTCCTTCTTCCCTGGAATAAGAAAACACGCCGAGCCACTCGAGGGAGGCTTTGTCCTGAAAATCCGCAAGGGTAGCGAAATCTGCTTCCGTTTCTCCCGGAAATCCGACCAGGAACGTGGATCGTATAACGGCATGTGGCAAAGTTTGCCGTATAGTTTGTATGAGTTCCAAATACGTTTCGGAATCGCCCTTTCGCCCCATTCGCGCAAGAATAGGCTGCGACGCGTGCTGAAACGGAAGATCGAAATAGGGAAGTATACGTCCATCTTCTTTGCATAAGCCGAGGATATCTGTAGGGAATCTGTCTGGATGTATATAGAGCATCCTCACCCAGAATTTGCCCCTCAGCTTCGAAATTTCGGAAAGCAAAACCGGCAGTTCCTGTTTCCCTCTGTCGAGGCCGAAAGAACCGAGATCCTGTGCGATCAGATTCACTTCAAAAAACCCCTTGTCCAGCAGCATTCCGACTTCTTCGACAATGTCCTTGACGGATCTGCTCGCAAGATTGCCCCTGATCAGAGGAATGGCGCAGTACGAGCATCGGTTGTCGCATCCTTCAGCGATCTTTACATAGACGCTTTTCGGGAACGACAAAAACTCCGTTCGCCGCCTCCTGGTTTCCTGAGCCGAATCGGAGATCCGCTCTCTGGAATGAGAACGGGCCTCCTGCCTTCGAACGCGGCGTTTACCACATCCGGAATCCTCTCCAAGTCTTTGTTGCCGAAAACTCCATCCACCTCCGGAATGAGATCCGCCAGTTCACCTCCATACCGCTGAGACAGGCAACCGGCTATGATGATTTTCTTGTCGGGATAAAGCTCTCTGAAAGAAAGTGTAGTCTGAATCGATTCGGATTTCGCCGATTCGATGAAACCGCAGGAATTCACCAGAATCACATCCGCTCGGTCGGCAATCTCTGTTCTCTGCCATCCAGCATCTTCCATGGCTGCTATGAGAATCTCGGCATCCACCTGATTTTTCGCACAGCCCAGGTTTTCCAGAAAAAAAGTTCTTTTAATAGGCTGGTACGAGGACGAGCTTGAAGAGCCCTGCGACATCGTCTTTCACCCATTTGAGGAGGCCAGAGATCACCTGTCCGGGTTTGCCGAATTCCACATTGACGCCTTTCACCGTTGCTTGCAGAGCTCCCGCATTCGATACCCACACGCGTATTTCTTTGCTCACGTCGATCCTGAAGGTCTCTCCTTTGTGGAAATATCGCTCTTCCCTCGTCTGTTTATCTGAGATATACCGAAACAGACAATAGCCACGAAAATTGATAGTCAAAGAGAACGGCTCCGCCGCTTGAGATTCGAGTAGTGCGACCGTCTTTCTCACCCTCATCGGTTCGGTGGTAGCGCCTATGGAGGAGACCGTGGGGCTCTCAACGTTCGTATCCGATTCTACCTTCCGAGTCTGTTGCGCAAGACCCGGGGATTGAGTGACCTTATCGAATCTGAGTATGACGCCTTTGGAAGGATCGCGCTTGTCTATATCCCGCAGGGATATGGTGATCTCAGGTTTGTTATCTCCGTCGAGGTCTAGAACCTTCTCTTCTCCGAGTCTGAACTCTTCCTTTCCCTTCGGTATATCGAGTGTGAGCACATCGCTTATTTCTGCAAGCTGTACTCTGTACTTCTGCCCTTTAAGATTCACCATAATGATATCGTTCTGATAGAAACGGCGTTCGAGAATTTCATCCTTGAACTCGATCTCTCTGCCTTCGCTTTTCTCTTTCTGTTGTTCCTGCTTTCCGGCTTGGGCCAATTTTCCGAGTGTATTCGATGTGACCAGAAAATACACACCGATTCCTATACCGATAATCGCCAAAATCACAACCAAGGTGATCAAAATCGGCTTTTTGCTCTTTTTTTCGAGGAGTTCGTTCATCGGCAAAGGCTGTTCCTGGATTTTGAAATTCTTGTACAGCGATATAAGCTCCTGAGCGTCGAGTCCGAGGAATTCGGCATAGTTCCGTAAAAAACCGAGGAGATAGGGTTCGCCGGGAAAGCTGGCGAAATCTTCTTCTTCGAGTGCCTCTATGTAACGCTTCGCTATGTGCGTGTCCCGAGCCACTTGCTCGACCGAGTAACCTTTCGATTCGCGCGTTATCCGCAGTTTTTCACCGATTGATTCCATATGCCTTATTCTTCTGACTGAAACAGAAAATTGTCAAATACGTTCGCAGATGCCGGTGCATCGTATTTGAAACGTGCTGCAGGAATGTTCTGATTTATCCTGACATCCTTAAAGTCGAACACTATTTTCGAGTATCCTATTGTTGTGGCTTCGATTCTTCTGATGAGATCGTTCTTGCCAATGCTCATATCGATCTGGCGGAAACCGTCCGCAGATGAACGCCAGGTCAGAATGAGTTTCACGACCATTTCCTGGCTCCCCTCTTCGAGCGGAACCGCATTCGGGCTCACAGCATACGCTACACTGTAGTTTTTTTTCAACAGCTGCAGCCCTTGCTTGCTCGCCATGGATGCCACTGCGGCCTGACTTTTTTTCTTCAGTTTCTGGGTCATAGTCACCCTGTACTGGGGTATGTACACGGTTAGCACTTCTCCGTCCGATACGATCGTCTGCTCCGCAGGTTGGCTGAAATCGATGCGGATGAGGTTCGGACTTTTAAAAAGGAGTTCCCCTTTCATCACATCGGTTCCCTGAGTTATCTGTACCGCAGCCCGATAATCCTGAATCTGACCGTACTGCTCGGAAACCCGATCGAAGAAAGCTTCCGCAGTGAGAATGTCTTGTGCCCCCAGTCTGTTAACGGAGAAAAACAAGCATAGAACGACTGCACCAGCATACAGAATGTATGAATATAAAGCCTTTTGCCGCATTATCTGAGACTCATATTACTCAAAGACCAGTGTTTGTCAACTGTAGCACGCAGCGGTCCGATAAACAATAAGGATTATCTTTCCCCGCGCGCCCCCCCGCTATCTGCTTTCTCGAGAAAGGACTTCACCAGATACTTGAGGTAATCGTCGCTCAGTTTAAGGGGAACTCTGCAGTGCGGACATACGAATCTCGACTCTTCGACATAGTCTACCATGCAGCTCACGCAGTAGACCTTTCCGCACTCGGGGCAGGAACCGGCAGGAGAATCTCCCGGCGGTTCGCCGTGGATCCTCAACGGCGGTTGAGGATCTATATTCTTCGGAACCCACCATTCCTTTCCGCACATGCTGCAGACCAGTCTTTTCTCTGTGGCTGCGCGAATCTTTTCCAGGAGTACGGATGCTCTAGCAAGGTTGGTTTTTGCCAAGACCGTACTGACGAGGGGTTTTGCTTTTTCGTACTTGAACCATTCGACGTACAGGGCAGCGAGGTTCAGCATGAGATCTGTGTCCTCCGGGTACAACTCTAAACCCTGTCGGTAGGCTATTTCTGCACGGGTCAAATCCCCCTTGATGCGGGCAATGTCCCCTATGAGCTTGAAAACTCGCGCTGAAGGCGCCTTATCGATGAGCCTGCCGAGAATCTCATCAGCTCTGCTGTACAGCTCGAGTTCTATGCAGCATCCCGCATAGTTTTCTAGAAGGTCCGTATTGTCAGGATCCAGGATGAGTCCTTTTTCATACATCCTCAGAGCCGACTCGAAAGCTCCGTCCCTGCACAGGAGGTTTCCTTTATGATTGTACAACTTCGGAATGCCCTCATAGGCGTCGAGCACTTCGAAAGCTTCCACCTTTTTCCCGAGCCTGTACAACACTTCGGACAAGTTGAGCGCGATTTCCGGTTCCTGCGGATTCTTTTCTCGTGCCTTGCGGAAATATTCGTATGCGGTCTCGAGTTCGGCTTTGTCGAGATGATACAAGCCTGCCAGGTTGAGTATCCATATATCGTTCTCATCGAGAGCGAGCGCTTTGAGCAGCTCTTGCCGCGCATCGAGCCCCAGAGCACGCTTCGTCTCGGCTACTCTGAACCAGTATAGCGGGAACCCAGGTTCCATGCCGGCCGCTTTTTCGAAATACGGTAACGCCTCTTCGGCATGCTCTCTGTGGAGCAGTATCATTCCTTCCAGAAAATAGAGAGCGCTATCATCGTATCCGGAATCTATGAGCGCCGAGAATATTGCTTCCGCTTCATCGTATTTCCCTTCGTGAAAAAGAATTTTCCCTTCGAAAGCGCGCACTTCCCTGTTATACGGATCCAATTGTAATACCTTGGGAAGTATTCCGTACAACTCGTCGTAATTCTCCTCTCTGAAAAAAATCCGCGATGCCGTAAGATACCAAGACAACGCTTCTTTCATGTTCTCCGCCCTTTGTAGGGACTTCGCGGCATTCAATGCAAAAATACCGACGTTCGGGTTCAATCTGAAAGCTCGAATATAGTGTTCCGAAGCCTTAAGCCAGTTGCCGAGGCAGTACTCGGTATTTCCGTATAGATTATGGAGCAGTTCGTTCTCGGGAAAACGCGGAAGGATCGTATTGAGATAATCCCTCAGCTTAAGGAACCTGTTCAGCAAATACAAGAGATTGGCTTTTTCTATGGTTGCCTGCTCATGGGTCGGATCCGCCTCTAGACACTTTTCCACGGCCGCATACGCCTCTTCATAGAGCCGCAGATTGAGCAGGGCTTCAGAAAGGAGAAAAAACTCACTGGCAGATGCCTTCTTCTGCTTGAGTGCCTTCTTGATCTGTATAACTGCAAGCATGGGTTGGCCTTCGCGTAATAGGGTTTTTGCAAGCTCGATCCGAAATTCCGGTCTCGCAGGAATCACTTCGTTCCACCTGGAGAAGTGGGTTTCGACTTCCAAGGGCCTGGATTCTATGAGTATCCTGTGGAGGGAAAAAGTCGCATATTGTTTTTCGTCGTAATTCTGCGCGGCAAACCCGATTCTTCCACTGTCTATTCTTTCATCCTCCACCTCTCCTATCCATTCCTCTCCCGCGAAAAAAGAGAAGTGCGATCCGTGGCAAATAATTCTCAACCTGAGAGGTTGTTCCGAAAGGAGCGGATTCGGCGTCCATTGTATGAGGGAAGCCGGTTCCCCGTTGAATACAAGATCGAAGCGAAAATACCCTTTGTTGGAAACAAGGACGTAATAATAGTTTTCCTCATCCGCATACTTGAGGACGAACCCTGCGGCGCAATATCCGTTTTCCGCCCCGAAAGAAAGATCCGCTTCGATATATACGTCCCTGTACCGATAGTACGGATCCAGGATCCATGCGAACACATTTTTTTTCTTCAACGAAAGATGCAAAGCTTTTTGCTTGATCTCCGATGCATATGTTTCCGATTTCTCTTCCTCGAACCGTTTCTCATCGAACAGCGAAAAATGCGTCTCCCACCGTTCCTGAATAACCGCATCGAGGTCTACCTTCTTTTTTCGCAGGGATCTGAACAGCCATCTCAACATGGGGCTGAGTATACTAATCGGCTTCATCCTCTTCCAGTCCTCTGATTCTATCCCTTAAAACAGCCGCTTTTTCGTAGTTCTCTTCCTGAACCGCCGTTTCCAGTTCTTCTCGGAGCTTATCGAGATGGGTAAATTTTTTACCGCGGAGCTGATTCAAAACCTGGTTCAGGGAGTCCAACGACCGTGTTTTTTCGAAGCGGAAGGTAGGGGTATCGATGTTTTCAAGCGCCTCGATTTCCCGTATTGCGGTCTCCAGGATATCCTGGGCCGAAAGCTTTTCGTGCAGATTGAAGGAAAGCATTGCCTGAGAAAGCGCATTCATACGAATAATATAAGGTTTATATTGGAGCAGTTCGTTTTTATCTTCCGTATCTGGATAAAACCTGTCTACAAGGTCGCACATATCGAGGTTGTGTTTGGTATCGCGGATGGTCCGCGCATAGTCGCCGATCTGGTATAGGTGCAGATACCTGTAATAATAAAGAATACCTTCAGTCTGAAGCATGATGAAAGCTTCTCTGTCTATGGCGAAGCCCTCTTCAGAACCTGTTTTCTCCATATGCACTTTCAACCGCTCCTGATATTCCTCAAGAACGGTTTCCTTTCCAAACGGACGCATCCCGTCCGGCCTTCCGTCCAGTTCATACTGTTCGATTCCCATAGGAAGCCTAATCTGAAGCACCTGTCTCCCGTCACGCGCAACGATAATGCGTATCGTTTTTTCCGGATCGTATTCCCAACTGTTCAAAATATCGGAAATATCTTGACTCATAGACTCCCCCCCCCCTATGCTATCCGTATATACTATATCGACACTTCGGCACTGTGTCGATACTCGATAGGCATGAGTACGGCGTATTTCTATACATTGTATCGAGTTATAAAATAGTGCCAAAATCGAAATATGAAAGGAGCTGGGAACCCATGGACGACATAAAGGTGATTTCGTTAGGCGGATCGATAGTGGCTCCGGACACGGTCGACAGCGCTTTTTTAAGACAATTCCGAAAGCTGGTGCTATCGCATCTCGAAGAAACCCCGAAACGGAAACTTATCCTCGTCATCGGCGGAGGCGGACCGGCGCGCTCCTATCAGAAAGCGTATAGGGATGTCATGGAGCATCCGGATTCTGACGCACAGGATTGGATAGGCATCGCAGCAACACGCCTTAATGCCCAGCTCCTAAAAGGGATATTTGCGGATCTCTGTACTGAAGACGTTGTGACGGATCCCACACTCGCATCCCGCTTCTCGGGGAGAATTCTCGTCGCTTCCGGCTGGAAACCTGGCTTCTCGACAGATTACGATGCAGTGGTGCTAGCCGAACGGTTCGGAGCAGATACGGTCATCAATCTTTCGAATATTGCGAAGGTATATTCCGCCGATCCGAAACTCGATCCAAAGGCAGTTCCTCTGGAAAACATGAGCTGGCAGGAGCTTCAATCCATCGTGGGTACCGAATGGGAACCAGGGAAAAATGTGCCGTTCGACCCCATAGCCACAAAGCGCGCATCCGAACTCGGGCTTAGACTCATCGTTGCTGCGGGGAAGAATATAAAGAATTTGGCCGACATCCTCGGTGGGAAAGCCTTCGAAGGGACGCTCGTCCATCCGTAAACGGCTGTTCCGCAATGCAAGCCATTTCATGTGTGCCGAAACTTCAGAGAAGGGCAAGAACTGATCGTACCGAACGTATCGGATTCCTATCCGTTCCGTGAGACATGTCGATTTTCCACTACCCTTGTATGTATTTGAGCGCCGAATCTGCCTTTACAATACTGCGATTACTGAATTTTCGTTATGTCGTACGGAGTCCTCTGGTATACGTAATAATTGAGCCAGTTCGAATACAAAAGCGCTCCGTGACTTCTCCAACGGACGATCGGCATTTTTTCCGGATCGTCGTGAGGGAAATAGTTTTTCGGCACCTTGATCGGAAGCCCCTTCTTCCTATCGCGTTCGTATTCATCTTTCAGCGTAAGAGGATCGTACTCGGAATGGCCGGTTACGAATATCTTGTTGCCCGTCTTTTCCATGACGATATACACTCCGGCTTCTTCTGAAACCGAAACGAGCTTCAGTTCAGGCGCTTTCTTTATATCCTCGGCACGAAGTTCGGTATGCCGTGAATGCGGTGCGAGAAACACATCGTC
>CAZWAS010000090.1:0-12965 GCA_964631915.1 uncultured Spirochaetales bacterium
CCGCTGCCCAGGAAGACAGCGGGTTCGAAATACCGGTTGCGTCCTATTCAGACGGTCATGCGTCCCCCTGCCTTTCTCGGAAAAAGCTCTAGAAGGAGACCGTATAGTCCGCTGAAATACAGTTCAATCTGCTTCATAATCGATACCCAATAGTATACAAAGTTTTCACTTGAGTCAATACGCAGAATCGAATTGCTGACAGTAGAGCCGCCTTTACGGCAAGCGTGACTGCACTATCAGGATCAATCCATATAATATCCACCGTTTATATTCACCGTCTCGCCGTTTATAAAAGAGGATTCGTCCGAAGCGAGAAAACACATGAGGTGGGACATATCCTCTTCCGTACCGAGTCTGCGTACGGGAATACGTTCCGCGATGCTTTTCTTCTTCTCTTCGTCCCAGTAGTACATAAGCGAAGTCATTACTGCATGCGGAGCTATGGCATTGCAGGTCACGCCGAAAGGACCCAAGTGGCGGGCAACGGATCGGGTAAGGCTTATCACCGCTCCTTTGGAAGCGCCATACACGAAAACCGTGCTGTTGTCGCCATTCTTACCCGTTATGGAAGCTACATTCACGATTCTGCCGTAGTGTTGTTCTTTCATGATTGGGGTTACAGCACGGATCGCCCATAGAACGCCTTTCACGTTTATATCCAGAGTCCGTTCTATGATATCGTCGGTCGTTTCTTCGATCGTTCCGGGTATGAGTATCCCCGCGTTGTTGATAAGAATATCCACCCTTCCGAATTCCCGTTTCGTCCCATAGATGAGATCATCCACCTGTTTCCGTTTTGATACATCGCAGAACATCGCTTTTGCCCTGTTACCCTCATCGCAGATCTCTTTCACCGTAGCATCGAGGCCGGCCTGATCGATATCGGCAACAACGACAATCGCTCCCTCACGAGCCATGTCAACGGCCGTCTGTCTGCCCATTCCCTTTGCAGCTCCGGTGATTATCGCCACTTTTCCAGTGAAACGATCTTTGCGCATAATTCTATCTCCTTCATTCTTCATTATTTGACTTGTGAAACGATAAAGATGCCGTACGCTCAGTAAGCTCCGCCTGCAGTCTGCCCCTGCACTATTTTAACCCCAGCGCTGGTACCGATGCGCGTGGCTCCAGCATTGATCATGGTGAGTGCATCTTCGAGGCTCCGTACCCCTCCGGCTGCCTTTACTCCCATTTTGGGGCCGACGGTTCTACGCATGAGTGCGACGTCGTGTGCAGTGGCTCCGTGTTTTGAAAATCCCGTAGAAGTTTTGACGAAATCGGCCCCTGCATTTTTCGCAGCCTGGCATGCCAGAACTTTTTCCTCGTCCGTAAGCAGGGCCGCTTCAATGATGACTTTCAATATGATGTTCTTGCTGCAAGCCCTTCTGACCCACCGGATATCCTCTTCCAGATCCTTAAGGCGGCCCGATTTCAGAGCGCCAATATTGATGACCATATCGATTTCATCGGCGCCATCCTCCACCGCATAGCGCGCCTCGAAGCCTTTTGCACGGCCGGCCATGGCACCGAGAGGAAATCCAACCACAGAGCATACCTTCACCCCAGTGCCGCGAAGACGTTTGGCACAAAACGAAACCCAGGTGGAGTTCACACACACGGAAAAGAACTTATGCTCAGCCGCCTCATCGCAGAGCGTAGCGATCTCCGCTTCCGACGCCTCCGGCTTGAGCAGCGTGTGGTCTATGTAGGATGCGAGCTCTTTTGCAGTCAACACAGCCTTCCCCCCGGGGGGGATAACGGATTCCGAAGATCGTTCGCCGGGTGTACTATCTCTTGCCTGTGCAGTCTGCGGGGGATTCCCCTGCTGTTCCATTTGCAGTTTTTTTAGCACTTCTTTTGTGATTAATTCGATGAGTTCTTTGTCAGCCGTTCAAGTCTCCATTTCCTTCGTTGCGGCCCCGCTCAACAGCCATCATCTTGTTGATGCGTTTCCAGTGTCGGCCCCCTTCAAAACGTGTTTCGAGCCAGACTTTGGCCATTTCGCAGATTTTGTCCGGAGTATGTAGAGGTCCACCGAGCGTGAGCACATTCGCATTGTTATGCTCTCTGGAATTTCGTACGGTTTTCAGATCATAGCACAGTGCTGCGCGTATGCCCCTGACTTTGTTGCAGACCATACAAGACCCAATACCAGCGCCGTCTATCATGATTCCTCTATCGCATGTTCCAGACGCCACGCATCGGGCGACCTTTAGTGCAAAATCCGGATAATCGACGCTTTCCTTGCTGTGGGTTCCCACATCGACTACCTTGTATCCGATCATTTCCAGATACTGCTTCAACACTTCCTTTGCAGCGAATCCACCGTGATCGGAGCCGATAGCCACGGTCTTGACGTTGTCCCGTGCGTTAATATGCTCTTGTTGCTCCTCTTGTTGCTCCATATGCAATCCTCACATACAGTAATCGTGCTGTGTTCCGCGGGAAGCCAGACACATGCGCCGGGCCTCCTGCAGGACAAAACATATAGGACTATACCTCTATCCTCACTTCATCGACAATACCTACAATCATAGTGCGAACCGGCGCATACTTATCGCCGAGGATTGTCCGCGCTGAGTTTCCCTCATCGCAGACAAGCACCAGATCTCCTGTTCCAGCCTGTACAGAATCCATGGCAACGAGTTTTTTACCTGTCGGATTCCCTTCTTTATCTACCGGCTGTACTAATAGGAGTTTTCTACCGGCCAAAGCCGGGAGTTTATGGGTAGAAACCACCGAACCCGTAACCCGACCGAGTATCATGCTCTTTCTCCGTCGCCCGTATGGTCCACGATACCCATGACGGCTGCATCCGCAGGATTGTACCAGTTCTTCAGGGCCAACGCTGCTTCCCGTCCGCCCTCGAAAATCACTATGTCATCCGGTCCGGCCTGCACCGTATCGCACGCCACAAGAGGAGACCCCTCGTCCTTCAGCCGTTCGTTCACCGGCTGGACGAGGAGGAGTTTCACTCCCTCTAAGGATTCCGTCTTTTTCTCGCACACCACAGTGCCTATTACCCGGCCAAGCTTCACCATATCCCCCTTATACGATCCTGAAGTATCCGATGAGCGAACACCGTCTTTCTCTCGTGAACGTCCGCGCCCTGGTGAATCCTTCGCCTGTAGGGCTCGCGATGGTAAACGACGTAAACCCGGCACCTCCGGCTGCCATGCCGTTGAAGTTAGATCCGTTTTTCACAAACAAGGAACAGTTCATACGCTTCGCCATGCGGTCCAAATGCTCAATATTCTTCGAATGGATGGAAGCTGTATGCCTGAATCCGTGTTCGCAAAGAACGGCGAAATCTATGGCTTCCAACGCAGTGGCAAACCGCGTTATGGGAAGGACCGGCATGAGCTGTTCTGTCCACACCAGCGGATGCTCTCGGTCTACTTCGCAGAGAAGAATTCTTGTCTGTTCGGGCACTGATAACCCGAGGGTTTTCTGCGCAATATATGATGCATCCTTTCCCACGTAGGCCTTGTTCGGCATTCCTTCATGCCCTCTGCTTCCAGGATCGGAAATGATGAGAGGCGTTATTTTCTCTATCTGTTCCGCAGTGAGCTCATAGGCGCCGGCTGCGCGCATTTCGGCCTTCAATCTGTCCGCCACCGAGGAAACGACAAGCACTTCTTTTTCGTCTATGCACACGATATTGTTGTCGAAGGATGCGCCTGCAACGATATCGCGCGCAGCCTTGGCGATATCCGCCGTCTCATCCACCACTACGGGAGGGTTACCGGGACCTGCGGCTATTACTTTTTTTGGCCGCTTCATCGCTTCTTTCACCACTCCTGGCCCCCCTGTCACCACCAGAAGGGCTATGGTGGGATGTTCCATCATCGCCTGAGCGCTTTCGATCGTGGGATTCGCCGTTGTTGCGATCACATTTCGAGGTCCACCTGCCTGCATGATCGCTTCGTTCAGTATGGATACCATGAGTGCCGATACGCGCCTTGCGCTGGGATGGGAATTGAAAACGACCGTGTTGCCTCCTGCTATCATGCCTATTGCATTGGAAATGATCGTTTCCGTCGGGTTTGTGCTGGGAGATATGGCGCCTATGACTCCGTAGGGAGCCCGTTCCGTCAGCATGAGGCCGTGATCGTCCGTATACGCTATGGGGCACAAATCTTCGATACCTGGAGTCATTTCGGCCGCGAGTTTATTCTTCGCTATCTTGTGCTCCACCCTGCCGAACCCAGTTTCCTCCACTGCGAGTCGAGAAATGCGCTCAAGATTTCCAGCAACCGCTTCGCGCATTTTTTTGATCATCGCACTTCGGACTTCAAGCTTTAAGGAGGAAAGCTCTTCAAACGCATTATGTGCTGCTTGTATGGCTTCTTGTATAGTTGCGAAAACACCCGGCATATTCGAGGATACACCGCCGCTCCCCTGCCCCTCGAGCCTTGCCATAACTTCGGCTACTATTCCCCGTATGCTTTCTTCGTCTATCATCATCACTGCATTCCTCTGTCCATCATTCCTGTACAAAAGGAGCAATATCCGGATGCGGCCGCGGTATTACCACCGTGCGGAGAAAGCTCCCCCGCTTTTCCGCTTCACGGGCTCCTGCTTCTACTGCGCTTTCGACCTCGCTCAGCGGTCCGGTGAGCTTTACCGAGGAGCGGCCTCCCATGTGGCTGTCCATACGCACATACGCGATTTTCACTGCGCTGCGTTTGGCCGCAGTATCTGCCGCAGCGATTCCGGCCATCACGGTCCCGGTCTCGATGATTCCGATGGCATCCCATTCTTTGCATTCTTGCTGATATTTCAGCGCAGGAATGATATCGGAATGAAGATTCGGTATGAACAGTTCATCAAGCACATCATCCCCTGCCGCCGATCTTCCTGCTTTGAGGGAGGATTCCACGGAAGCCACGTCACCGGTGAGGAGAATCACATATTTCCCCGGAGTGATCGTATGAACCGACAGAATGCGTACAGGCGCTGCTTTAACCATGGCATCGAGGGCCGCAAGGCCCCGCGCTGTGGTACTGTACTCCTGAGCGCCCAAAACATCCAAAGAAGAGCTTTCCGCAGCCTGCTTCATACGATTCCGTCCTTTCTGTATACGAGAACACCCTTCTTTTCCACCATGTCTACGATTCCTATGATGATGGCATCCAAGGGTTGGTCCTTAGTGGTTTCAGTCTGACGTACCGAACTTCCTTGGGACACAAGCACGATTTCATCCCTTCCTGCACCCATGAGATCGAGCACCACCATGGGCTCCCCGGATATGGTACCGTTTTCAGTACACGGTGCAGCGAGGAGAAATCTTGCTCCCGGCACATGGTCGCTTCTTGTATCCGCCACAACGGTGCCTACTACCCGAGAAAGTATCATGGCGTTCCGGCTCCCTCGCTTTTGGAGAAGATCACGCTGCCTCCCGCCTCTATCATATCGACAATCGCAGTGACAGTGGCATCGGCCGGCTTCCCCTGCGTGGTTTCCGTCATACGAGCACTCGAGCCTGCCACGAAAAAAACGATCTCCCCCGGGCCTGCGCCTACGGAATCCATGGCCACGACATAGTCCTTTTTCCCTTCGAGCGTTGTCGCATCTATTTTTTCGAGCAGAAGGAATTTAATTCCTTCCATCTTTGGTTCTTTTCGCGTGGATACGACGGTCCCCAAAACACGTGCAAGTACCATAACGTTTCCCTTGAAAGCCTTATTCCTTGCGGCCTTCGGGTTCCCTGCCGGACAGTGCCTTAAGCCTGGATTCGACAATCCCTTTGCTGACCATGACTTCCGCTTCATCCCCGGCTATGTACACTCTACCGAAACTACCGAACCCGATCACTTCTATTATATTGATACGGGACGCCTTTTCCGCTTCATTCGCTGCATAGTACGCATACCCAGCAGGAGCGAGCTCGAGCACATACAGCGTATCACCACGCAATATCATGTTGCCGTGCCGTACTTTGTTGATCATCTGCGCATGGTGATCGGAAATATTTTTGATGAGCTGACTCGACATGATGACCGGTTTCATCCTATCCTCTTCGGTCATGCCCAGAGATGCGAGTGCAGCGGAACCAGCCTGCCGCGCGTCCCCCTGACTGTCCGAATGGACTTCCAACAGCCCGAAGAGCCGTTCAACGATCTGTATTCCCGGTTTCACGCCCGTCGCCTTCAGCGCCACATCCGTCAGTCGGTTGATTTCTATGCCCGGTGAAATTTCCAGAATGGCACAAGCCTGATCCGCCACAGGGAAATACCCCTTCGAAACAGTGGCGATGAACGATGCCATCTGAAGCTGAAGAGAGTCGAGAAACACATACGTACGCAATTCGATATTGTTTTTCATGGTATCTTCCGATAGCCAGTTATTTGGCCGCTTTCTGAAGACCTAACGGAAGAACTTCATCCACATTCGTATGGGGCCGCGGGATGATGTGTACGGATATTACCTCTCCCACCTGTTCTGCAGCTTTCGAACCCGCATCGAGGGCTGCCCTGACCGCTGCCACGTCTCCCCGTATAATGGCTGTGACGTATCCACCACCTGTTTTCTCGTATCCCTTCAAATCGACTTTGGCTGCTTTGACCATAGCATCGGCAGCTTCGACCATAGCAGCGAATCCTCTGCACTCGATCATACCCAGAGCAGTATTGTTGATCTCAACCATCATTGCCTCCTTTGCATCTGCGATAGGTTGTTAATATTATTACAAATTGTTGTTTTTTTGTCAAGCACGTCTTGTTCAGATGACGGCTCTATGGTATATTTTTCTCAGGATGAATATCAAAGAAAGGCGCCTTACGACTATCATCGATATACTGAAAGTTCATAATGCCTCTACCATCAAAGAACTGGCAGAGCGGCTTGAGGTATCCGAAATGACGATACGCAGGGACCTTTCTTTGCTCGCTGAGGACAACATCGTCAAACTCATTCACGGTGGGGTCATATTTAACAAAACTAGCATCGATACGCTGAACTTGACCGCAGAAGCAGAAGCCGGTAATTACCATCTACCTTCGGAAGAGAACCGCAAAGTGGAAGAAAAACGAAAGATAGCACGAAAGGCGGCATCGCTCATACAGCCGGATGATGTGATCATCATAGATTCCGGTTCTACAACCGAGTTCATCGGCGAATACCTATCGCCTTCCATACCGGTGACTATCATCTGTTTCTCGCTGAACATCCTATTAAGCGTATACAGAAAACGGAATTGCAAACTCATTTTCGCCGGCGGATATTTCCATGAGAACACTTCGATGTTCGAATCCCCGGAAGGCGTGGAACTCATACGCAGAAACCGGGCCACAAAAGCTTTTCTTTCGGCCAGAGGGGTAAGCGATAAGCTCGGCATCACATCGGCGAGCCCGTACGAAATTGACACAAAGAAGGCAATCATGAGTTCGAGCCTAGAAAAAATTCTTTTGGTGGATTCTTCGAAATTCGACAAGGTGAGCCCTGCGCATTACGCGAATCTGCCCGAACTCACAGCCATCATCACGGATAACGGCATACCAGAATCCTATCGGAATCTCTGTAAACGGCTGGGCATACAGCTAAACATTGTATGAAAGAAGGCAGGTACGTTCTACCCCCTCGCGCACGATTCGGATTATTCAGGACGTTTCCTCCGCACGTACAAAACTGCAGGGGCATTCCCCTTGTCGGCGAACGAAGGATCCAGCATTCTATCGGTTGGCAATATCGAACTGCCGTATCTCAGAGCGCGCAGCGGGCAGGCCCGAACGCACACCGGTTCCCTGCCTGAAGCGAGTTCGTCCGCACAGCCGTCGCATGTGCGTGCAGATCCCTGCGAATCCAAGGCAATGGCGCTGAAGGGACAGGTTTCAACACAGATTCCGCATCCAGTACAGGAAGAAGTGGAAATAGTCAAAAAACCGTCCGTTTTCGTTATCGCCCCTGCAGGACAGGCAGGGATACAGGAAGCCCGTTCACAATGAAAACAATGGGACATGCGGTAGAAAAACTCGAGATCGGGGAAGGTTCCTTTCGTGTGCTCTTCGATGCGGATGAAATCGGGGATTTTCTTGTCGTCCGTTGCAGCGCCCGTTTCCCTTCTCAGCAAACCTGAAGCCCTGTCCTTACACGCTATCCTGCATGCATGACAGCCGGTACACGAGGAAATATCGATGATGAAAACGTTCGTCATGGCGCTTTCCTCACCTGAACTCTGGTAGAGTGCGCAACAAACCCTCCGGAAGGAGATTCGACATGCCTGGTAAGCACGTTCGCACATCCGCCTCTATCCGTGCCCTGCTCATCCGGGTCGTACCAGGCCCCCTGATACAGGCAGACGACTCCGGGCATGATCCGCTCAGTCACCTTCGCAGGGAGTAAGACTTTGCCCGTGCTACTCTCGATTTCTACAATATCGCCGTGGCGTATGTTCCGAACCGATGCATCTTGAGGATTGACCCAGAGCGCATGAGGCTCCGATTCCCGAAGCCAAGGATTCGCGTGCAGGCACGAGTTCGACCGCAGTTTGCTGTGCGGCGTAAGGAGTATAAGAGGGAAACCGCCGGAATCCTCTCCATCCTCTGGCACATAACTCGGAACAAGAGGAAGACCGTACCGCAGCGCTTCGGTGCACGCAATTTCGATTCGGCCGCTCTGCGTTTGCAGCGGATGCCGCAGAGGATCTTTCCGGAAGTCCGCAAGCTCCACAACTGACTTCTTCTCCGCACGCATGACGCCGCTTGCGCAGAGTGCATCGAGATCGAGATGATCCCGTGCCGTTTCCTTTATATGCGAAAGCCAGGAAGCTTCGTCCCGTCCTGCGGTATATGCTTCGTAAAAGCCCAGCCGTTTCGCCAAGTCGGAAAACACCTGATAGTCCGTGCGGGATCCCCCTACAGAGTGGACCGCCTTCCTCGAATCGAAGAGGTGATCCCCGTGGCACCAGCCGCTCACCAGATCGGATCGTTCGAGATCGGTGTTTATGGGAAATACGACATCCGCATACCTGCATGTAGGAGTCAGGTACTGATCGTGCACTACCACGAAATCGAGCATTTCCAGAGCACGCGCATTAGCCTGAGTATCGGTACTCCTGTTGATAAGGTTACTCGCTACTATGTATGCCATAACGGGTTTAGGAGTGAGAGTTCCACTCAGTATGCTTTTCGCCCAAATGCTCGGGGACAGGCGACGAGCAAATCCAAAGGGACCTGAAGGGAGCTTGGGAACTGGTATTCTGTTGAATCTGAAACCGGCGCTCGCAGAGCCGCCGCCCCGTACGCCGATGTTACCGGTCATACATACCAGGGTGGCTATGGCCCGTGCGTTCTGCTCCCCGTATAGCCTCCGCTGATGCCCCCACCCCGCAAGAATGCAGGCAGGCTTCTGTATGCCGTATTCGATGGCCAGGTTTCGGATGATAGGAACAGGTATGCGCGTTATTTCACTCGCCCATTCCGGTGTCTTACGTACACCGTCTGTTGTTCCGAGCAGGTACTCCTTGTATAGGTCGTATCCTGTGGTATAGGTATCAAGAAAAGCTCTGTCCACAAGCCCTTCCGTTTCGAGCACATATGCAACGGATGCAGCGAGAGCTGCATCCGTGCCGGGCCGTATAGGTATCCACTGATCCGCCAAAACCCCTGAGTCCGAAAGCCTCGGGTCTATGAGCACGACTTTCGTTCCTCTATCCCTGGCCTTTGCCACGAAATAATCCGTGTTCGGCCCCATTCTGTTTTCTGCCGGGTTCATGGCCCACATGATGATGAGCTTCGAGTCCAGAAGCGTCATGCGATCACTGCCGTCGGGCAGGCAGCCGAACATCCAGTTCGATACCATTTCTGTGCAGTAGAAACTTTCGTTCCCCGACGCTTCAGTCACTGAGCCCCAGAAGGAAAAGAATCGAGAGGAGGCGGAAGCGCCTGAAAAACCGCGGCCCATCTGGGAACCTGCACCCACAGCATGGAGCACGGCTTCTGTCCCGTGTTTCCGCTTCACATCTTCCAGCCTTGAAGCCACCTCATCAAGAGCCTCACCCCAGGATACCTCTCGGAACTGCCGTGAAACGCTTTGCCCGAAGCCTTTTTTCCCTGCCAGCCTGAGAGGAACTCGAAGTCGCTGCGGAGCGTCGAGCGTCCGCTTCAGGGCTCTGCCTCTGGCACAGGGTATGAGTCTCGGTAAACAGTACGCATCGGGTCTGCCCGAAGGCGTATCGATTTTGAGGAGCACGCCATTTTCAACATGGGCTTCGAGTTCGCACCTGCTTCCGCAATCGAATGTACAGGTGAATGGTACCGTATCCATAATGTCCACCCTATTTCAGTCCTTCGAACTTTGAGAAGGAAATCCAGCGAGCCCTAGGGCGTGCGCAGCTTCCCGCATGCCCATGATCGTGTCCGTTATCAGTTCCGTGAGGTCCATGCCGAGCATCGCTGCGCCTTTCTCTATGATCTCCCTGTTCGCTCCTGCTGCGAACCGCTTATCCTTCCATTTCTTTTTTACAGAGGAAGCTTCCATATCCAGAACGCTCTTCGAAGGCCTGACCAGAGCAGATGCTGCCACAAGACCGGTGAGCTCATCCACAGCGAAGAGCGTCTTCTCGAGCAGGGTTTTAGGTTCGACATCGGAACATATTCCCCATCCATGGCTCACCACAGCGCGTATGTGCGCTTCGGGCCAGCCATGCGCAGAAAGGATCTCCGCGCATTTCTTGCAGTGCTCATCCGGGAATTGTTCATAATCGATATCATGAACGAGCCCGATTATGCCCCAGATATCCTCATCCTCATGATGCTTTCGCGCGCAGTACCTCATGACCGCCTCCACAGACAGAGCATGGGCTACGAGGTGTTCGGATTTCGTATAGGTACGAAGCAGCGCTAACGCTTCATCTCGTGTCGGCATGTGATCCTCCTCGAGTATGCACTATAGCATATGTTGCAAACCAGTTCCATCGGCGCGTGCCGTTGCCGCAAACATCGAGCACTGGAGGAAGCGAGGCCAAGAGAAATCTCTCGCATAATTTTGAGGAATGGGTTATAGTGTAGGAGAAAGAAATTCAAGGGGGATAAAAAGGTGAAAAAGCTCGTTTTTTCCTTGTTCGCACTGCTGTTTGCGAGCACTGTGGTATTCGCCGCGGATTTTTACAAACATTTGAGCGACATAGAACGAAAGGAGCTTGCAGATGCATATTATATGGTAGGTGATCAGTATAAAAAAGTGGGCGAGGTGGAAAAGGGTTCAAGCTTCATCGGCATGGCCTATCTGATCTATCCGGGCTTCGATCCTAAGATGATAGGAATTCCTCTGAAAGGCTTTGAAACGCCCGAAGAAAAACCGGTGCAACAGGAACCCGCCAAAGAAAAAGAACGGCCAGTGCCTCCTGAGAATGCAGTACGCTATCAATTCGCAAAACTGCTCCGCGGTTTTTTCAACGAAGATGTGAAAACCATACTCACGCTGGTATCTGACCCTCTGCTCATTCCGGACGTAGGCGTATCGTACACGAAACGGGATCTGACCCAGGTGCTCCTCGCGCTTTTCGCTGCATACGATCTGAAGAGCGTCGCACCGACGAGCATCTACAATCTGTCGACTATACGGGTACAGGAAGTGCAGAAAGATATCTGGGCCCTCACCATCGATCTGGTGGATAACCCCTCCATAGATCTGTCTTCGGAATCCGCGGTCTGGTCAAAGACCGAGAACTTCTTCTACAAAAAAACGGACAAAACCTGGCTCCTCGTTTCAATCGGCTCGCTAAAACTTTAACGGCGAAGATCACCCTTCGAGCAGGGAAAGATAGGTCTCCATTTTTCTGGTCTTCTCGGAGAACTCTGTAAGTTTGGCCCGTTCCTTCCGTATGACTTCTTCCGGAGCCTTGGTGATGAACTCTTTGTTTGCAAGTTTTTTTTCTGTGCCTGCAAACAGGGATTGATTCTTCTGTATTTCCTTTTTCAGCCGCGCTATTTCCTTAGGCACATCTATAACATCCCGGATGAAGACGTGGGCTGTGAATCCGATCCCTATGACCATGATGCTGCCTTTCTCTTCGGGCTCATGCTCGGACAATAGGAGGGCGTTGCTGTTCACGAGCAGTTCGATCAGTTCCTTGTGGACACTGAAAAAAGCAGCGTGCGGAAACCCGGATTCCGTTTTCACCCACACGCGTATTTTTTTATCCGGCGGTATAGTGAATTCGCTCCGCAGAGTCCTTACGCCGCGGACGAGCTCCATGAACGCTCCGAACTGCTTTTCCCGCTCTTCGTTATCGCGCTCGCTGTTCGGTTCGGGGTATGGTGCGACTATGATCGCTTCCGTATGATTCGGAAGCTTCTGATATATCTCTTCGGTGATGAAGGGCAAGAAGGGATGCAAAAGCCGTAAAGATTCTTCGAGAATCGCAAGAAGGAGTGACACTACCCTGTCCTTCTCGGCTTCCTGCTTCGAGTACAGAGAAAGCTTCGACGCCTCGATGTACCAGTCGCAGAAGTCATTCCAAAAGAACTCGTACACCGCATGCGCAGCGTCGTTGAACCGGTAGTCTTCCATGGCCTGATGTACGGCCTTGACTGCTGTGTTCAGTCTGTGATAGATCCATTCGTCTACATCTTTGAGCTGCAGAGATTCTCCGCTCAGGATCGTCCTCCCTTCCAGGTTCATGAGGATATAACGCGAGGCGTTCCATATCTTGTTCGCGAATTTGGATCCGAGCTTGAAACTGTCCATCTCGATGAGGATATCTTGCCCCTGCGCTGCGAGAAATGCGAGCGTGAACTTAAGCGCATCGGCACCGTAGAGATTCACCACGTCGAGGGGGTCTATGCCGTTGCCCAAGGATTTGGACATCTTCCTCCCATGGATATCCCGCACGAGCTGATGGATGTATATATCCTTGAACGGCACCCTTCCCGTGAACTCGAGACCTGCCATGATCATACGAGCCACCCAGAAGAAAATGATGTCGTAAGCCGTCACCAGCGCTGTGGTCGGGTAGTATCGCT
>CAZWAS010000090.1:12982-13241 GCA_964631915.1 uncultured Spirochaetales bacterium
CGCTTCAAATCTTCGGTCTGCTCCGGCCAGCCGAGGGTCGAAAAGGGCCAAAGCCACGAAGAAAACCACGTATCGAGCACATCTTCATCCTGTTTCAGCGAAACGCTTCCGCATTTCGGGCAGAATTCTGGATCCTTCCTCGAAACGATCATTTCGCCGCAACCGCAATACCATACCGGAATTCTGTGCCCCCACCAAAGCTGACGCGATATGCACCAGTCTCGTATGTTCTTGAGCCAATGCGTATACGTATTTTCCC
>CAZWAS010000090.1:13257-16616 GCA_964631915.1 uncultured Spirochaetales bacterium
TTGGGGAAAAATCTGATATCGCCGTTTTCCCACGCCTTCAGGGCTTTTTCCGCAAGGGGCTGCATTTTCACGAACCACTGATCGGACAGGTAGGGTTCTATCACCGTATCGCAGCGGTAACAGTGCCCCACTTGATGCGTATGATCGACCTCTTTCAGGAAGAGACCGGCATCTTTCAGGTCCTGAAGCACGAGCTTCCTCGCACTTCTCACGTCGAGATTCCTATACCGCTCCGGAACGTTCCCGTTGAGCTTTCCGTCAGGCGTGAGGATATTGATACGGGGAAGGCTGTGTCTGTTCCCCATGTCCCAGTCGTTCGGATCATGCGCGGGGGTCACCTTCACAACGCCCGTGCCGAATGCCGCATCCACATAATTATCAGCGATTACGGGAATCGAGCGGTCCGTGAGTGGAAGCTTGACCGTTTTTCCAATCAAATGCCTGTACCGTTCGTCTTCCGGATTTACTGCAAGCGCGGTATCGCCCAGCATGGTCTCGGGCCTTGTCGTCGCAATCTCGATATGGCCTGTTCCGTCCACAAGAGGATAGAGGTAGTGATACATACAACCCCTGATCTCCTTGTGCTCGACCTCATCGTCCGCCAAAGCCGTACCGCAAGAGCAGCACCAGTTCACCAGATAGTTGCCTTTATATACGAGCCCTTTTTCATAGAGGTCGACGAACACTTCGCGTACAGCTTTGGAGCAGCCTTCATCCATGGTGAACCGTTCTCTCGTCCAATCGCAGGACGATCCGATCCTCTGGAGCTGTTTCACAATGGTCGCATGATGTTCCTCTTTCACCTTCCAGGTGGCTTCCAAAAATTTCTCCCTCCCCAATTCCTGGCGGGATGAGCCTGAAGAGCGGAGCCGCCTTTCCACGACATTCTGCGTGGCTATGCCTGCATGATCAGTTCCCGGAACCCAGAGCGCAGGTCTGCCGCGCATCCTGTGATAGCGCACAAGCACATCTTGCAAGCTGTTGTTAAGGCCATGCCCCATATGCAGAATGCCCGTCACATTGGGAGGCGGTATAGCTATGACAAAAGGCTCTCCTCCATCCTTCCTGGGTGGGAAGTAATTATTCTCAAGCCAAAATGCGTAGATCCTTTCTTCGAAATCCTTGGGATTGAAAACCTTCTCAAGCTCTATAGCCTTCATGCGGAACTCCTCGTGCTGCTGTGTTCCGAAATACTACCAGAATGCGGCTCTTCCTTCAAGGATGCCTGGAGATGAACCATAGCATGTGTTATACTCATGGACAGTATGATAAAGCGCGTGTTCATCGCCTTATGCCTCTGTTCGGCTCTTATCGCAGCCTCCGCCCAGGCCCAGCAATCCGATAAAGATGCCTCAGCACAGGAACGGGAGGCAATGGTCGAAGGGATCGCAGGCTCAGGCATCACGGATAAAAACCTCCTCGCTGCATTTCGAACCGTGCCGCGTCACATGTTCGTGCCGGACTACGCAAGAAACCTCGCATACAAGGATGTACTCATTCCCCTCGGCGGAGGCATTATTCTCGCCGAGCCTTCGGTATACGCGAAAATGCTGAACTCCCTTGTTTTAAGGAAAGAACACAGAGTGCTTGTCGTCGGAAACGGCACAGGATATCTCGCGGCTTTGCTCTCTCAGCTGGTCGAAGCTGTATTTGTCGTGGAAGGTTCGAAGGATCTAGCGGAGAAAGAAAGATCGTATTTCACATCCTCGGGTATCGGAAACGTGAGCGTCCAGAACGCGCTGCTCTATACCCACTTCAAAAACCAAGGACCGTTCAGCGCCATATTCGTACACGGTGCGGTTCAGGAATTGCCTTCATCCCTGCTCGCTCAGATGGACCGTGCAGGGAGAACAATACTCGCTCTCGCAGCGCCTTCGGGCTTTCAGATGCTGGTGAAAATACGAAACGAAGAACAATCGTTTTCTATTCAAAGCTTCGGCGAATGTTTTTTTCATGCATTGACCGGATTCGAATGATCAGAACTTGGACATAGACCCCTGTTTCCGCGCTCTCTCGATGAGCTGCATTTTTCGGTAGTACTTGGCCTGCTTTTCTATTTCTTCCTTGTCCGTGGTATGGATCTTGTTGTCCACTGCTTTCAGCTTCTTGTTCTTGAAAAGCTCGTTCAACATGGAATTTCCTTCTGCAGGAGACAAACCGACCATGTTGAGGAGTTCTTTCGGGCCGAAGTCGAACACGTACGACTCGCCGGATACGATAGGAACTCTCGCCTTTTCCAACTGGATAAGCAGGGCGTCGTACAGCCTTCCCAGCGGATCCTTCAATACTGTGTTGGCGAGCTGCTTGTAGATGAACCAGATGCGCTCCGCAAGCACTGTCGTAAGCCGTGATATGATCTGCGGCTGCGTCTTCACCATGCCTTGGAAGTTTTCCTTGTTCACGGCGAGCAACACAGCTTCCTCGTGCGCCATTGCAGAGGCGGATCGGGGCTTGTCTTCAAGGAGGGACATCTCACCGAATATATCTCCAGGTTTGAGCACTGCGAGAAGCACTTCCTTGTTGTCTACGATCTTCGTGATCTTGATGCTCCCTTTCTGGATGATGTATAGCTCTTTGCCCTGCTGACCTTCGCAGAATATCATAGTGTCCTTTGGATAGGTTCTCGTGAAGTTTTTATCGTCTTGCTCGAGGTATACTGCCTTCGCGTACGGTTTTATCTTGGCCATGCGCTCTTTAGCCACCGTGATGTTGTCGCCGGAAGGACAATACTTGATGTACTGATAATATGCGTAGTAGGCTTGATTGTATTGGCTTTGCTTTGCGTAATATTCTGCAACTCTGAACAGATGGTTCGAATCTATTTCGGCAGTGTTTTTAAAGGTAAGACGCGTGAGGGCTTCGTCGAGATATCGCATTTTTCTCGAGAATCCCTGTATGATCTTCATTGCCACAGGCGCATTTTTTTCTATGAGGAGCCCGTAGTTGTCTTTCTGTACTGCTATGAGAGCGACATCGGAAATGGCCTGAGCGGTTTCTATATGGCTGTGCGAGGACATAGTGGAAACAACGCCGAAAAAATCGCCCGGCCCGAGGGTATTGCCCCCTTCTTCTTCTACGATTTCCACTTCCTTGCTGATCCGCACATTGCCTTGGCGGATGATATAAAAGCAGTCGGCATTCTGCTTTCCCTCTACTATAATGTACGACCCTTTTTTGTAGTTAACTATTGATAGCTGAAGTGGGGCTGCCATACCTTATCCTGGATATTATTTGCCACATTCTGTACATCGATGTAAGTATACGAGCCGGCCTTATCCTTTGTCAATCGCAGTAAGTAAAATATGGGCACCTCTAAAAACTCTTTATTTTTTCGCGTGCGAAAAAATAAACCCTTACGC
>CAZWAS010000091.1:0-16577 GCA_964631915.1 uncultured Spirochaetales bacterium
CTGGATCGGCGAAGTTATCCCGCTCGCGACCGAGAAAATACCCCAGCATCAGAACGCCTCCTGAATAGGCACCGCAGTGTCCGTCGGTTTCCTGAGCAACTCCGCCCATAAGGCCTGTGGCAGCCTTAAAAACAGCATCGGTTTGCGGATTCCTCACACCGAGCGCGTCCTGAAGCGCTGCGAAGGCGCATTGGGCGCATCCCCGGTATGTCTTTTCGTATTCGAAACCGAGGTCATAAGCTTTCTTCGCGAGATGATCACTGTTGTTCTTTTCCATGTTCTCCCCCTTTCCATTCTTGCGGAATTCTCTGCTTCGGTCAATGCGATGGATCAGCATCGACGATGCGGTGCCGGTACTGAGCGCTACAGTCGGCCCAGTGATGGTACCCATCGCGCGAAAATGCGCCTTGACTTTTTACGTAACGGATGTATAGTAGTGTTATGACGCTCGCAGAAAAACTCGCGATACTCGCGGATTCGGCAAAATACGATGCTTCCTGCGCATCCAGCGGCACCGAGAGGAAAAGCTGGGGAACCATGGGGAATGCTGCCGCATCGGGCATATGCCACGCATGGGGTTCAGACGGTCGCTGCATAAGCCTCCTTAAAGTGCTCCTTTCCAATGCATGCATGTACGACTGCGCCTACTGCATAAACCGGCGCTCGAACGATGTGCCGAGAGCCAGTTTCACGGACGAAGAACTTATCGGGCTCCTCATGAGCTTCTACAAGAGGAACTATATCGAAGGGCTGTTCCTGAGCTCTGGTATCATCGGAAGTCCTGATCACACCATGGAACGCTTCATCCGTATTCTGAAAATCTTGCGGCAGCGGGAGGAATTCGGCGGCTACATCCATGTGAAATCAATTCCCGGAGCATCGCCCGATCTTGTACGGCTTGCAGGGCTTTTTGCTGACAGGATGAGCGTCAACATAGAACTGCCGAGCGAACAAAGCCTCTGTACCCTTGCTCCAGAAAAGAAACGCCCTCACATACTCGGCCTCATGGGAACGATCAGGCAAGGAATCCTGGAAGCCCATGACAACTCAAGCCGATTCAAGCATGCCCCACAGTTCATACCTTCGGGACAGAGCACGCAGCTCATTGTGGGTGCGAGCCCTGAGCCTGACCTACAGATACTGAAACTCTCTTCTGCGTTGTACGAAACCTACGGATTAAAACGGGTCTACTACTCTGCATTCGCGCCAGTGAAAAAAGATAGTCGCCTCCCAGATATCGTCTCCCCTCCCCTGTGCAGGGAAAACCGGCTCTACCAGGCCGACTGGCTCCTCAGGCTCTACGGTTTTTCTGTAGAGGAAATCGTATCGCCCGAACATCCCTATCTCGATCTCGACATGGATCCGAAGGCTTCCTGGGCGCTCCGCAACCCGCACTATTTTCCTATAGATGTGGCAAGAGCCGATTTCGATCTTCTCCTGCGCGTACCAGGTATAGGGAGGATATCCGCCGAGAGGATCATGAGCGCAAGGCGATACGGAGTGCTGACCCCAGACGGATTGAAGAACCTAGGAGTGGTGCTGAAGCGGGCTTCCCCTTTTATCACGATCAAAGGCAGGAGCGTTTTCTCCGGGCCATCCCGCGTTCAGACAAAAAACAGGGCGATCCAACTCTCCCTCTTCGGAGAGGAAGACTATGGCGTATAAACATGATGACACCGACTTCAAAACCGCAGAGGAAGCTGCGAACCGCTTTTCAGGACGATACCCGTTCCTGAAGCTCGTCTATGATGGAACTTTCAAAGGATTTCTCTGCGCACTAGGATGCGCACACAATCTTACAGCAGATTTTATGAACCTCATAATCGTACCTTCCGGAAGGGTTGATGGCGAACTGTTCGCGCATGAGGTGCCGGTCAGGACAGAACTGGGCACAGCACTCAGGACAAAGACGTGGCTTGCAGTGCATATAGGCAAACAGAACTTCGATCTCATTTCGTGCTACTTCCGCTCGGATAAGGATGACAAGGAAAAACTCATCGTCTCCTTCCTCGCTCTTATAGACAGGTATGGCCCGGGCATCGGTTCGGATCTCAGCGAAGAGACAGTTCTGCGCATGACAAAAATCCGCGAACGGGTACTCTTCGAAGCCCACAAATTCCTCGGTCTGCTCAGGTTTCGAGAACAAAAAGATGGCACGTTATACGCTCCCATAGAGCCAGACAACGCGATTCTCGATCTCATAGCCCCTCATTTTGCAGATCGATTCCCAACCTCTCCCTGGGTCATCCACGATCTGAAGCGACGTACCGCAGCGGTCTGGAACTGCGTGCGCATCGGATATGCCCGAAATCGCCTGCCGGACTGGGAAAAGGCGGAACTCAGGAAGTCCGAGGAGCATGTCCAGGATCTCTGGAAAACGTTTTTCCAGCACACGACAAACGAAAACAGGGAAAACCCCACCTTGCAGAGCCGTTTTGTACCGACGCGGTACCGAAAGCACATGCCGGAAATGCGATGAACTTTTCGCACTATCGACCGTGTGAGGGCATTCTGCCGGTCGTCCGAGGCGCCTTGCCAACCGCCGTCAGGCGGCCGAAGGCGCGCAGTCGGGGCACTACTTGCACGCTTTATATCTGAAACAAGAAGCGAGGTGATCGTTTACAAGGCCCACTGCTTGCAGGTGGGAGTACATGATCGTGCTGCCTAGGAATCTGAAGCCCCGCTTTTTCATATCCAGACTCACCGCATCGGATAAATCGGTTCGTGCGGGAATCTCCGCCACATCTTTCCACGCGTTCCTAATCGGTTTGCCGTTTACGAATTTCCAGAGATATGAACAAAAACTGCCGAACTCCTCCTGAATGCGGACGAATGCCTGTGCATTGTTGATCGACGCTTCTATCTTCTTTCTGTTTCGCACGATTCCTGGGTTCGCCAAAAGCTCTGCTACTTTCTCTTCCTCGTACAACATAACCGTACGCGGGTCGAATCCGTCATATGCCAGCCGATACTGCTCGCGTTTCTTCAAGATAGTGAGCCAACTCAATCCTGCCTGGGCGGATTCGAGCACAAGAAATTCGAACTGCCGGATATCGTCTCGAACAGGCACTCCCCACTCTTCATCGTGATATCGCATGTACAGATCGTTACCTTCGCACCAGGTGCAGCGACTCTTCATGGTTTTTCCTCCTGTGTCCGCTGTTCGAGCAAGTATTCGAACCGGACATTGCTCATGGAATTGAATATATTGCGTTTCAGATGGCTGTTGTCTCCAGTAAGCCGGGATATGCGTTTCCGCACATCTTTCCGTTTGGAATTCTCTCCGTAAGGACAGGTGCATACTATGCTCTCGAAGCCTTTCTGCCTAGCGAATTCGATGATGTGCCGCTCTTCCACCAAAGCGAGGGGCCGTATGATGGTCACCGGGAACTTTCTGTACCGCATGACAGGAAGCATAGTAGAAAGCTCCGATTTCTGGAGCATGTTCATAAAGAACGTCTCGATGACATCGTCGAGATGGTGCCCCAGTGCAATTTTGCTGAATCCTTTTTCAAGCGCGAATTTGATGAGTTCCGTCCTCCTCTGAGTCGAGCACCAGTAGCAGTTCATCGTTTTGCCGGGTTTAAGCCGCTTGAGAACGGGGACAGGCACGATGTGATGTGTCACCTCCCAAGCGCGGAATGTATCCTCAAGATGAGCGGTTTTGCAGCAGGAACAGAAATCCGATGCAATATGTATCGCTTCAATTTCGAACTGTTTTGAAAAATGCTTCTGCTTAGATGCCAGATCGTATACCAGCGTAGTCGAATCCTTTCCGCCCGAAGCAGCGACGAGAATACGGTCGCCATTTTGGATCATATCGTAATCGAAAATCGCCTTGGCAACGAGTTTTCCTATGTGTTTCTCCATATCTCCCATGTCCGGTATTGTTCATGATTCTCGTTTCCTGTGCAAGCCCGAGTCACCGTCTCTCGGCTCGGCCTGATGCAGCGTCGGTACTGCGGCTTTGCTGGCATTTTTTTCCATGTTGGTGTATAGTGGTCTCACTAGAAAAACCGTGTAAGGAATAGTACCGTGAACAGAGCACTGCAATCCTTTCCTGCATCACTACCGCTGGCAAAAATCAGGGGATACAGGAATTTCATCGAGCATAATCCTGCTTTCGACGAAGATCAATTCAAAAAGAAAGTGTTCAAAGCATTCCTCGGCGTACATCAGGCACTGGCCGCGGCTCAGCTTTCCCGCGTACGAAGATTCATATCGGACGGTATGTTCGATTACCTTGCCGCACAGCTGTTCATGATGGGGCAACTCAGTCAAAAAATTAAATTCGAAAACATCCATGTGCAGAATATTTACATCAGCGATTTTGAAAACGACGGTCTGTATGATAAGGCATATGCTGCGATCCGTTTCTCCCTACAAGAGGAGCTCGTATGCGAAACAAACCCCATATTCGGAGCTTCGTGGAACAAGGACATGATCGAGTATTGGAGCTTCATACGGAAGCGGGGTAAGGCGGTCAAAGATATATACTCCACGACAAACTGTCCGAACTGTTATTCGCTTCTTCAGGAGGACATGGGAAAAGAGGCCCGGTGTTCTCTCTGCAACACTGTGGTGAACACCGGAGAGTTCGACTGGATACTCACAGGTATACTGAAACCGGATATGTACATCAGAGAACGAGCGATACGCAGACATCGGAGCAATCCAAAGCATATAGATACAGTGCCGATGCCTGTTCAGGAAAACTGCGTATACCTCATCGAAGACAAGGCCTTGAGTATTATGTTCCGTACCTTACAGACCTGTGCGCACGAATCGGGCAATCAGACGATGGAACATGCATCTGCATCCTTTTTCACGGATATAAGCGCACGGATGGATTCCGGTGCTGTCTTGTTCAACAGGCTCTCTTTCGGTACTGCCACGCTCACCGGCTTTCATGCGGATGAACAGGAATTGAAAGCGATAGTCGCAGTAACCTATTCCGGCCAACGACTCTCGGCGCACAGCGCATGCCAGTTGAGCATAGTCGAACCGATCCCGCTGAGCCGGACCGAGTTCCTGCAGATGGCGTACACGAAGGTACAGGAAAAACAGCACGGAGACATCTCTATGCGGATCTGTCCCTCGTGCGGAGTCCGCAATACCGATGCTTCCAGGACGCGATGCAGTTCTTGCTCATCTCCCCTTTTCAGGAAGAGAATGGAGTGGATTCCCATCAGCATCATGAATTATTCAGAATATGCAACATATCAGTCCGCCGGTGCGAACACAATGATGAAACCTTCGGTGCTGGATGCCGTATTCTCCGTTCACGATTGCGTCCTCTACAATTCGCTCGCAGTGCTTGGAGAAGTCCGTGCTCCGCTCAATTCGTCCCAGGCGGAGTCGATCGCAAGGAAATGGGGATACAGAGCGGACAGGATTGAACAACTTTTCAAGCTCGCTGAAGCGGGAGCATTGCCGTTCTTCCTGCCTAATGATCAAAAATCAAGGAAGAGAATCGTATCGTTACTAGGAAAAGCCCTCGGGAACCAGGCCGAAGAAAACATCTCGGTCAGGAAGATTTTGGATTTCGCGCGGGAAATTTCGGACTAATCGCATCCCGCTTCTTTCATAGCGATGCATCGAAAGAACAAACATCTGTTCTGCAGTAAGCCAACAAAAAAGGATAGCCTGCACGCTATCCTTTTCCCATACGTTTCTCGTGGGCGATACTGGACTCGAACCAGCGACCCCTTGCGTGTCGAGCAAGTGCTCTAACCAACTGAGCTAACCGCCCAAATGTGCATACAGCACGGTGAGTATACTATTCTTTTTTCAACGAATTGACAACCCTTTCGAGAACCTTTTTTCTGTCCAGCGGTTTGACGATATAGTTTTTTGCTCCGAGAAGCAGGGACTTCTTCACAAGATCCTGTTTTCCCAATGCACTTATCATGATGACTTTTGCATTCTTATCGAATTCGATGATTTTCTCAAGCGCAGTCACCCCATCCATTCTCGGCATGGTGATATCCATAGTCACAAGATCGACATTCGGATACAGTTCTTTGTATTTCTCGAGCCCTTCCTGGCCGTCTGCGGCGGTACCGACGACTTCGAATCCTTCCGAGGTGAGGATCTGGCTAATCTGTTTGGTTACGAACATCGAATCGTCGACTATTAACACGCGGAAAGCTCTGCCGTCGCTGCTCAAGCCATCGGGAGTCCGCTCATTGATACTCGGAAAATCCTGTTTTGTCTTCATACCACTCTCCCCCTATACCCTTTCGCGAATAGCCACGTTAATTTCAACCTTTCCTTGAGGCAATTCCATAGGTACGATGAGAGCTTCCACTTCGGAATCTGTAACTTCCATGTTGTCGCCGGTGAAAATAGCAGGGGGTGTGAGATCGAACTTGAAACCCAATTCGTGAAGTTTGGTAACAGCCTGAGCGGTGATCATGTTGGCAAGTTCCGTGATGGTCGCCTTTCCGAGGTCGTCAAGCACTTTCAACTCTTCGCCGTTCATCACGGACGCGATCTTCAGCGCAGTGACTTTGGTCATATCGAAAAGCACTCTGCCTTCGACATCTCCGGCCAGCCCCACGATAGCGGCTACGCCCAGAACAGGCATGGATGCCGACTTCAGATACAGTTCCCCTCTCTTTACGTCGGTATTCAACACTTCCTTCAATACGTTAAAGGCCGATTCCACAAACGGATTAATGTATTCAACTCTCATCCTTAATACCCCTCTCGTAACGCATGATGATACTTCCGCTCGGTCTCATGCATTTTAGCTTTTTTCCTTTTTAAAAGCAATAACATTTCCGGCTTCGACTGTTTTCCATCCTTTCACGGTTCCAATGCGTTCATTCTGTCCCAAGAAAAGCATGCCGTTCCATTTTAATTTTTCCCAGAATTCACTGAGCAGTTTCAGCTGTTCGTTCGGTTTCAGAAACGAAATGACATCCCGTGCGACTATGAAATCGACATCGGGAAGCGGGTTCGTATTCGCAATATCATGATATTCGAACAATATGTGATCTTTAAACTCGGTTCTGAAACCGAATCCGTTCTTCCCCTTCACAACCCATTCCTGCATAAACGCGGGAACATCCGTATCCTGGAAAACAAGGTTCGGAGCTGTGGAAATGCTGAGAAGATCGTTATCATTAGCCCACACTTTGATTCGGTAAGCAGGATATTTTTTCTTCAGAATTCCGAGAAGAGAATATGTTTCATACCCTTTCCCGCAGCCTATATTCCATACATTAATCGCTTTACTCTCGATCGAAGGAAGAAGCGACATGAATTGAGTACAGTACTCCTCGCCCCAAAAAGAGTTCGTATACGAAGAATAAAACGGAGCGAGGAATTCCTCTGCCTCAGATGGAGAGGTGAGCTGAAACTGCCTATTCTGCGCTTCCCGCGATGCTTTCCAGCTAACAAAGCGTTTTTCGATCCACTCCATATTCACCGGCGATGCATGGAAATTGCTGAAAGTCGCCAGAGTCTCAGCGATGAAATTGAGATTGATATCTTCTATTTCCTGCTTCTCTGTAACCGCTTCTTGAATTTGTTCGCGCGAAAGCGAGAACTGTTCGAGAATCGGCTTTTCCTCGCGTTTGTCTTTTTCCCGCCCGAACACCCGTTCTACGTCTAGTATGATATACAACCGTTTGTCGTTCTCAACGACTCCGCTGATATATTGAATATTCACATCTCCGAAAATTGGATGCGGCGGTTGAATGTCGTATTTCGAAATTCCTACTACCTTATCGATGACATCCACGATGACGCCGAGTATGTTGTCTTCTAACCTGAGAATGAGCAGATTTTCAAGCGCGTCTTCTTCTTTCCGTTCGGCAGGAAGGTGGAACATCACTCTGAGGTCGATTATGGAAATGATTTCTCCGCGTAGGTTGTAGACACCCCGCACGAAAGGAGGAGCGTTCGGCACATACGTGAACCGATTTGCCTTTGCTATCTCCTTCACCTTCATGATATCGATGCCGTAATCTTTCCCTGCAAGAGAGAAAGTGACCATCTTAAAATCGATTGTTTCGAGCTTTTCTTTGGCCGCTTCGCGGTCTTTTACCTCGTCGCTTGTCGCGAGGTGTGTGGCACCATTCATCCGCTACTCCCTTTCATCACCAAATGGTGGCTTCTCTCTTCCTTCGTTCCTCGAGCTCTTTCTTGAGCCCGAGCTCGATCAGCTGGCTTACATCGATGATGAGCGATATTGTGCCATCGCCGAGTATGTTTGCTCCTGCAATTCCCGGAGAAGTGGTATATTGATCTTTCAACGGCTTTATGACGACATCCTCTTCCCCTATGAGCGAATCGACCATAAGCCCCATTTTTTTATCTCCCGACCCCACGATGACGATGAAATAGTAGTCCTTCTTTTCCGTTGCCGGGATTTTAAAAATTCTGTTCAGCCTGATGAGCGATATGACATCGTCTCGCACATTGAAAACTTCGTAATTGTCGATCATGCGTATTTCCGACGGTTTGACGCGATGACTGTCTATGACGGAGGTTATCGGTATAACGTATATCTCTTTCCCTACCCGCACGAGGAGCCCTTGGATAATGGCGAGTGTGAGAGGAAGTTTTATCGTAAGTTTGGTTCCTTTTCCTTTTTCCGACCACACTGACACCGTACCGTTCAGCTTGTCGATGGATTTCCGTACGACGTCCAGCCCGACACCCCGACCGGAAATATTCGTGACAGTCTTGGCGGTAGAGAACCCCGGCTCGAAAATGAGATTGAAGGCCTCTATATCCGACAGCGTTTTGCTCGGATGAATGATTCCCCGTTCTATGGCTTTTTTGCGAACGGTCTCTACATCGATGCCTTTGCCGTCATCTGAAATTTCGATGACGATCATGTTTCCTTCGTTGCTCGCTTTGAGGAGCACTCTGCCTACTTCCGGTTTACCTGCCGCTTTTCGTTCGTCTGGATTCTCAACTCCATGATCTATAGAATTACGGACGCAGTGGATGAGCGGATCGAGCAAATCTTCTATGACCGATTTGTCGAGCTCCGTCTCTTCTCCTTCGATGTGGAGTTCTACGTTCTTGTTCAACGTCTTGGACAAATCGCGGACAAGTCTCGGAAACCGCGAAAAAATCTGGGAAATCGGCACCATGCGGATGCGCATAACGCCTTCCTGAAGTTCTCCGGTGATGCGCCCGAGGTTCTGGCTGGAACTTTTCAATTTGCCTACGGTCGTCTTCATCCTTCCTTCGAACTGATCGAAGATGGTGAATAGGCTCCCGTAATTTTCCATCAATTCTTTTTTCACATCTTTGACGGATGTACCTTGCTGTATTCTTTCAAGATAGTCGGGAAGCGAGTCGAACAACGTCTTCATTTTTTCTCGGAACAGCGTTTCTGAATTCTGAAGCTCCAGCAGAATCTCGGAAAAATGCCCGCTTATCTGGTTGAACGTAGCCTTGTTGATGACGATTTCGCTCACGAGATTGATGAGGTTATCAATACGCCTCGAATCCACTCGTAAAACAGATCCTTGGGTCTTCTGTTTTTTCGCGTCCTGATCTCTCAATTTCTGCTGCTTGTCATCCTGGACTTCCTCTTCCTCTTCCTTTACCGCAGCTTTTTCCGCTTCGACCGCCTGTTGTGTCGGTTTCTGTTCCCGAGCAGCCGATACCGGTTGTGGCGCCGGTGTTGCCGGTTCGGCCTGCGGCTTTTCATAGCCGCTCTGGAGATCGGTTATTTCCGCCCCTTTTGTTACATCGGGTATGACGAGTTTTTTACGGATTTCTTCTTTCGATTTCTGGGTGGCAATGTAATAATCGACAACCGGATAGAAATTATCCTCATACAGGCTTTCGAACTCTGGTACGGTTCTGAGCACCTGCCCCATTTCCTTTAAAACCGCGAATACCTGGATCGCACTCACCGTATTCATGGGGTTGCTTTCATCGAGTTGTACCGAAACTTTATAAATACTCTTGCCTGCCCCTGCGGTTTCCCTGAGCTCGAGAATTTCGTATTCCGACAGTCCCCCCTGCGGCTGTTCGATTTTTTGGGGAGCGGCTTTCGGCTTCGGCTCTTCTTTTTTCTGCTGAGGCTTCCGCTGTGCCTTCTTGTCACCCGGCAAAAAAGCATGCAGGGCATCTTCCACCTGCGATATGTCTTCCGCGTAAATACCGCCTGAGGCACGCGCAGCCAGCATGGCTTTGATGATATCGATGGAGGACAAAAGCACATCTACGATATCGCCTGAAACACTTACAGCCCCGCTTCGGATTTCGTCAAGCACATCCTCCATGACATGGGTGAATTCCGCCAATTCCGTCATCTGCACGGTTGCGGAATTCCCTTTCAAGGTGTGGGCGGCCCTGAAAATCTCATCCACAGCATCGCTATTCTTCGGATCATTCTCCAGTACGAGAATATTTTGTTCGAGAATTTCGACCTGCGCCTCTGCCTCGGAAAAATAATCCTTCAGCAGCTCTTCATTATTGGGATCCAGATAGTCACTCATTAAAAATTAATCTTATATATAACATCGGTAAAGTCAAGTACGCTTCCGAAAATATGCGCATTTATTTTCTTTGCGATTGATTTTTCCAGGAGAAGTAGTAAACTCTTTTGTATGGAGGGAGAATGGCATTTTTCAACAGACTCCATGGATATAAGAAAGTAATAAGCTTTTTTTTGTTCCTGTCGGGCATCATTTCGAGCGTTTTTTCTGCAAATGTGTTTGTCCCTTCTCTCGAGCTGGCTACACGTATGCGGGTCATAAACGATAAGTTCGTTCTTGGGACCATGGGGGACTTTGGAATCGGAGTAGATGGAGGATACAAATTCGGGGGCAGCATCACCTTAGGGTTCCAAAGCGAAAATCTCGAAACATCCCTTTCAGATCTGACGAATCAGAATCTGTTCCGGTTCAGATCCGCAAGTGTGTTTCTCCGCGATTTGTTTCCTTTTCCCCTGAATATTCGGTATTTCGTAGGGGAATTGGAGCAATTCTGTTCAGGAGACGCATTCCCACGCGTATTCGGAACAGCCTCCTTTGCAAGCCGTTTCCGCGGTTTCGCTTATTTCCCTGACGGAACACGCTATAACGGAATCCATGGCCTTTCTGGAACCGGCATAGAAGTTTCTTCCGATCTCGGCACCGACTGGCTGATGCTTTCAAGCTATCTATACCAGGACAGCTACCTTGGCTCCGGCAGATACTCCGCCGATATCCGTTCCCTGTTCAGCTTTCCCCTTGTAAAGATCGAAGCTTTTGCCGGTGCTTCATTTCCGGAGTCTCTTGCAGGGCTGTATCGTTTCGGCTTTCTTTTCTATTTCAAAGCCGGCGAAACAGGGGAATTCCTCACACAAATCGGCATAACCCAGTGGGATCCGGCAATGGATACCTTCGGCCTGGATTTATTCTACATATTGTTCGAACCAAGGGTCCACTTCGGGCTTTTCTCCATCGTGCTCAACGTTTTCCTGCATCCTGCAGTCTATATGCAGACAGAAACATCAGAAGGCGGAAGTTTCGACTTGCATGCTGATTTTCTTTTCGGAAATCTGGAAAAGCACCTGATAACCGGCGGCCTCGAAACTTCGGTGAATTTCAAACCACTCCAGGCAGAACAGTTTAAGGTCGCAATTTCTCCTGTACTCAGCGCCCTGACTTCAGGAATCTTCTGGGACCTAAAAATCAATTTCACGGTTTTCCCATTCACTGTGCCAGGATTTGTCGAAGGTTTTATAGGTATTCGCGCGGAGTTTTGATATGGTTACACGAAAACTGTTTATTACATCGCCTTTTCTGTCGCTCTTTCTCCTGCTCGTACTTCCTGGGAGTATGTTTGCATTGGACATCGGAACGAGTGTTCGGTTCGGAAACATAGGTTTCGCACCTGAACGGACGTCTACAGATCTTTCTTTCAATGGTGAACAATACTTCTGGGGTGTTTCCGCTTTCGGAACTCAGAATATCACCGACAATTTTGTACTCGAAGCCGGTTTTTTCGAAGATCAAATTCTCAGAAACATATCGTACACGTTGTTCAGTTACAAGGAATCCTTTTTCAAGCTCGGCGTTGGACCGTTTTTCGGTTTTTTTAATACAGCGAATACGTTGCTCAAAGCGGGCATATCCACATCCGTCATGCTGGAATTACCCGGTTATGTATTCCTCACATTCAGATCCGAGAATACGATCGGCGGAAGGCTCGTTGAAACGGGCGATTACCTCCAGGAACGCAGCGACGTGGCGTTCGGATACTATGTGTCGAATGCCATCTGTTCCCTTAATCTCTTATCCCGGAGATACACCCAGAAAACTTCAATTGGAGAGAACGTGGATTCAAAAACCGAATATTCATTCAAGACCGAGATATTCCAAAAAAATGTACCGTATCGGGTTTTGCTCTCCTTCGGATATGTACAGTTGAGCAAAACGTTTTACGAAACAGTCACCACCAAACATACGATCGGTTCTTTGGTGGTGGGAACTAAAGTCAACATGGATATAACAAATTTTCTGAACATAGTCGTCGATCTCGAAAGCAGTATCTATACGTTCGGCCTGGACGCGCTGCTCGCCCATGTATCGAATCCAGGGCCGGGAGGATACATGTTCAACGCGGCGATAGAAGCTGTATTGAAAACGGACAAGATCGTTCAAGCTGCGGAGTAGAAACAATCCCAAAAAAACTGTAACGAAAAAGAGCTACCATACACCGTAAGGCATAGCCTCGAACGACAGAACATTTGCGGTCTATGCTGTGTCCGTCGGAGAAAAGGGGCTCTCCCTGTGCATGTTTGCAGGAAGGGCACACGAATGCTGAAAAGGCTTTGCCCCGTGCAGCCGTGTGATAGTGTTCCCCCCGCGGCCAGCATTACCAAAAAAATAAAGCCATACCGCCCTAAAACGGTATGGCATACAACCCAACTTTTCGAGAAAATATTTAGTTATTTCTGAGCGCCGGCAGTTTGGTCTTTCTGGTGCATTTTCATCTTTTCAAGATATCTCAGCACCTGTGTGTCTCCGAGTCTCTTGAGCTCCGCTTTTCTTCTCGCTTCTTCACGATCCTGGAGAATGTTCCATACACCTTCGTCGTCTATATCTCTTTCAAGCTGGAGCAATGCTTTATCGTAAACGATCTTTATATCTTTGATATACGTGATGAAATCTCCGCCTTCCTGATCGGCATCTTTGTTCACGATGAGACCGGCCAGTTTCACGAGAGGAGCGGATTTCGGATACAGCGGATAAGTCCTCAGCTCTCTGTTGCGCACTTCATTGATATAATTAGGGTTCTGCCAGGTGAGCGTTCGCCATCCGTCGAAATTGAGATACCCCATAAACACCTGTGTTTCACGGTTTTCCGCATCTTTGAGCAGCAAGGAAAGCCCCTGCGGGAAATTGAGGCCATGCACATTTACGGAAATCGACTGTATGACGCCGACATTCTTGAGAACGCCGTAGTTGTCAAATTTTCTTCCCTTTCTCGCCTCTTCCTGCGGTACGGTCAGCTTTCCATCGCTGCCGACCTGCGTAGCATCCATATATGCCGGGATTTCGAACGGCGGTTTTATAATCGCCCAGGAATTGAAGGGTTCGTTGGGGAAATGGATGCGCACAGCGAGTACGCCTTCGCCTGCATACTTCTTAGCATCTTCCTTCACCATAGCCTGTTTTGCCATGGAATAGCTTTGATTGAAAACAGTTCTTGAAGAAGATGCAAGGCGCACTTCCCAGCTCCCCGGAGCAAGCGATGTCTTCATTTTTGCCCTGTCTTCATCTGAATAACTGCCGCCTGCCGCTGCTTCACCATAATCGACCAGTGTATGACTATTTTCCACCGGAGAATCGGACGGATAATCCGCTACAAGCTTCGCAAAATCTATCAAGACCCCTTCATCTGCCATTGCCATGGCGCCGACCAGAAATAGTGCGAATCCCAAAAGTATAAACAACCTTTTCATCGAACGCTCCTTTCAAACATAGCAATATTTAGTTAAAATTATACGTATGGACAAAGGTTTGTCAACGATTTTTCTTTTTTTATTCACGTACCCCACCGCCGCCTTTTTCACTTCATGTGGCCTCTGAATTGCTGCCCGTCTATGGTGATTATGATGTCCTTCAGTCCATGAAAATTGTATGCAATTGCGAATCTCAGCGTACTCATAATTTCGGAAAAACTCAAGGGCACTTCTCGACTGGAGAGAATCATATCGGACGATATATCGAGATACAAGGTATTCCCCCGTACCAGTATGGTCGTCAGCGTCGTGTTTCTCGGAACGAGATTCGCATGATGGATATCCGTGGGACCCAAAAATTGCTCCTTCACAAACATGCCGATTTCGCCTTCTCTGCCCCTCTGGCGGGGTACATACCTGACTTCCCCTGAAAGTTCATGATTCGATATGTTAGGAAAGAATAAAACCCTTCTCACTTTCGAACCGGAACTTATAAGGAAAAAAACGAGGGAAATGATGAGCACTATCACGAATGCTCCAGTCCATACCAAAGGCATCCGCCTTTCAAAAACTGTCACCTGTCACTCCGTAAAACCCTTAGTCCTCTCAAAGTAAGCGATGAAATCGGTGAGGCCATTATAAATCCCCAAGGCCACGGAGTTCAAGTGTTTCTGATCAGCGAGAAGCAACGCTTCTTCCCGGTTCGTAATGAATCCAACTTCTACCAGCACAGAAGGCATCTTTGCATTTCGCACCACAAACCAAGACTCTGCCTTCAAGCCTCTGTTCTCGGTGACAGTGCCGAGCTGATTCTGAAGTCCTTGAAGAATTTTTTTCGCAAGCAGCACGCTTTCAACAGTATATTCTTCCTCGAGCATCGAGTTGAGTATAGGAAGAATATGCTTATGCTCTTCCTCCACATCCTGGATATCGAGGAGCGTTCTCCGGTAATCAGGCGGTAAGTACCACACTTCATATCCACGCGCTCTGGGGTTCAGCGAAGCATTCACATGAAGCGACACGAACAGGATGGCTTCTTCGGGCTTCAGACGTTCCTTGTTCGCCGCTTCCACCCGCTCTTCCAAGCTCGGATATGTGTCGGCGTTCCGGGTAAGCAGAATTTTCTTGTCGGGAAAGGCCTTTGTGAGCAAATCATTCAGCTTCAGCGCGATATCGAGCACGATGTCTTTCTCCTTCAACAAGATGGTCTTATCCTCATACGTGTGAGTTCCGATCGTTCCCGGATCCTTTCCTCCATGCCCAGGATCTATGAGGATGACCGCGACGCGGGAGGAGCTTTCCCTGTCTTCTTCTGGCTTGAACACATCCCGCAATACCGCAGCAGTCTGCTGAGGAACACGGAGTACGCCGGCTGCATCTGCGACGATGGGTTCAATAGCAACGACCGATGAGTGGTTGCCTACAATCCAAGGCAACCCCGGCGAAAAACTCACCCGCGTATCGCCTTTCGCCAACGTTCCGACCTTTTTATACGGTTCCCACTGAAGCCGCACGTGTTTGATCTCGGACATGAGATCCTGCATAGCAATCCCTTCTCCATGCACATACTGTGCAAGACAGAGAGCAAGGACCACAACTCCAGCAAGAATCCGTTCTTTTTTGCAAACAATGCTGCAGCAATTCATCCTTGTATCGTTCCCGACCAGCTACCCTGTTATGCGGGATAAACCATACATGCGTACGGTTTCTATGAACCAGACAGCGCCCTGAATTCCGCCTTTGAGAAAGGCTCTCCAGAACAGGCTTCCGAGCACCGATGATGCGCGTTTTTTTGCATAACGGATTCCTGTCCGGACAAATACCTCTGCAAGTGCATCTTGGATCGTCCTTTTCTGCCAATCCGTACACGCTTCATCTATAATGTTAGGAAGCGGGAATACGAAATATACATCCTGCCCTTTCTTTATTTTGCCCGTGTACGGCGCCATACCCAGAAACGCATCCCTATTCTCCTGACGTTCCAGGGTGAACGCCCACCTCGGATACTCCTCTTTTTCGCCGAAGAGGAAAAGTCTCGTAGCCTCGTCTCCCGGCTGTAAATGGACGAAAATGATCTGCGTGGCTTCTTCCGCCTGCTGTATGGCAACATCGTAATCCGCCGATTCGGTGATGATATTGCCGCATTTCTCCACATTGTTCCTGGGGAATACCACTCTATTGCCCTGAGATATACGGACGAAAACGAATTTCACGGAGGGGAGGCGTTTCGCTTCCTCAACCCCGTATATTCCTTTAACTGTACCCGGAATCGAAATGAAAGCGCGCTCTGCGGATACGTGGCTCTTTTTGGGGGTCAAGTCTTCAAGCGGAGCGCCTACTGCGATGTTCAACGCAGCTTCCGTCACTTCGATGCCGCTGGAAAAGGGGTATGTCCAACCAGACATGAATCCTCCGGACAGCCGTGCCGCTATTTCTCCTACCATCGGCCCCTTGGATGTGAGTTTGAGATCTCCCTTTGCAGCCCCGAGCGTTATTCCAAGAGCCTTTATCCCTGCCTTAAACACATCGATGACGGCATTCTTCACATATTCGGGTTCCCGCGTCGGCATTGTATGTCCCATTTCGACAAAATAGGGCGGAAAACAGATATGCCTATCAGCGAAACCTGTGATATGGATATCTCCTT
>CAZWAS010000092.1:0-12847 GCA_964631915.1 uncultured Spirochaetales bacterium
TATGTGGTCTTCTCCCGTTCGGTTGTCGAACCAGAGCAAAAAAATTTCCCCCTTGTAATAAACGATTTGGGGGAAATTGCTCGCGCGGACCCCTGTAGTCACTCGTTCGGGTTCTCCGACGAATTGTCCACTTTCGTTCAACGTCGCATAGTAAACCTGCGGAGAACCAAGACCGAACCGGCGTTCCCAAGCGAGCCCGAGATGGTCGCCTACTGCAGCGATGAACGGGCGCTGGTTGTCGAATCGCTCTGGAGTGGATATCTGCCCCGGAAGATTTTCGCGAAAACCTGTCAGATGCATCGCAGGCGTCCAGGTTTTGCATCCGTCCGAGCTGCTCATTAGGTAGAGCTGGAATGTCTGCCGCTCTCCTGCGAACAAAGATTGGAACACTACATAATCTTTACTCCTGAACGCCGTATGGTTGGGAAGAAAATTCACCTTGAGCGCCTCGTCCGTCACCAGCGGTTTGAATTCCGTCCATACTCTGCCGTTATCCGAAAGCGAATAGGCGATGCTTAGGGAATCTTGAACATCCTGAGTGACGAAAAGCAACAACCCGCCGTCGCTTCGTACGAAAAGACGGGGAGCTACTGTAGTTGAGAAGGAAGAGGATCTGCTCGCTTCCGAAAAGCTCTCCCCTCCGTTCGAGGAAGAGAACACGGAAACATCGGTTTCCGATACGGTGACTGCAACAAAAATGGTCCCACGAGGGTCCACTACAAGGGAAAAAATAGGTACTTCGCTGCCAGAATACGAAAAAGGACCTGCAAACCTGCGGATTTCTTTCCAGTCGCGCGCATTTGTCGAAGTCGTGAGCGAAAGATACAAGATGCCGGCGTCGCCTCTGGTTTCGAACTCCTGCCAGACTACTGCAATTCTCCCCCCTCCGCTTGCAGCCTGAGGAAATCGCGTACCCGGTTGAATGAGGGGTCGGGGGGTTTCCCAAAAGATTTCAACCCCATACCCCCCGGCAGGAGCGAGCATAGCAAGCACCCCAAAGATGAACAGCATTATCCGCAGAGGAGTTAAATCTTTGATTCGATCCTCCTTTTCAGGTCGAGCAGAGGAGGATACTTCTGATTGTTTTTATCGAGCAGCAGCCGTTCTACAATGGCGAGCGCTTCGAAGAAGTTGCCTTGCACATACTTTTCCTCTGCAGCTCTGTACTGCTCCTCAGCTCTGCTCGAGAGAACGACCGACGACTGACCTCCGGTATCTATGGATATACGGTCCTTCAATTCTATGGCCTTCTGATTTTCCGGATTTAAGGCAATCGCACGGTTCAACTGTTCAAGAGCGATTGGGTACTGCACGCGGTTGTTCGTATTCACGATTTTTAGCGCTTCTCTGTAGAATGCTTCGGACTGATTCAACGCAGCTGGGTCGGGAGGAGGAACCCTGATGCCGAGTTTCAGTTCCACATCATAGATCGCTTTCTGCAAGCCGGGATACGTGGCATTGATCTGCTCGAGATCCTTCAGCTCTATGTAGCCTTCCTGGGGGTTGCTTGCCACTTTGACTTGAGCATCCTTGAGTTTCTGCTGGAAAATTTGTGTAAAATTGTCCTTATCCTTCAACTGAAGTATTTTCAACGTCAGCACGCTCGCCTCTTGGTTAAAGGGAAATGGGATACGGATGCGGAGGATTTTTTCTTCCGCCTTATTGAAGGCTTCGAGCGCATCCCGTTTTTGGTTCTTTTCGAGCAACCGCTTTCCTGCGAGGTAATCTTCTTTGGCGAGATTGAGAAGCTGGCTCATTTCCCTGAATAGCGGATCGCGTTCGCCAATCGTCCGCCCAGATTGAACGGAGAGGGCTGCACGAACAAATCGCAGCCAATAACTCACTTCGTCGTTTTCCACTGTATTCGTGGTGAGCCACCTGTTTTGTGCGCGCAAAAGAACATTTTCCGCGCTGTCGAACTGCCCTTGTTGGTACAACCGCTTCCCTTCCGTGATATAGGCACGCACATCGCGGACGACGATGGAGTTTTCCGCATCGGTTATGCTCTGCGACAGCTTCAAAAGAGACGCATCGGTTTCCCTACGCAGCTTCTGATCCTCCCGGTAGGAAAGGGAAACGGAAAAACTCTGCCGCGCATCGGCGATCCGCAATCGTGCCTGGTCGAACGCGTTACGGGCAAGCGCGGCCTCCGCCTCTTTTGTGCGAAGGAATCCCTCATTCTTATACCGCTCCGCGAGGAATATCTGATTTTCGGCATCCTTGGACAAGGTGGCTATGGAATTTTGAAGCGTCGTCATTTCCTGCTGGAGATTTCTGCTTGCGGACAGAACGGAAGCAACCGCACTGTTCGTGCGCACATAGTCCTTTTCCCCCTCGAAACGTCTCAAGAATTCTGCATTCGATTCGTATATCGCTTTTAGAGCAGTCTGTGCCGTTTTGAATGTTTCTATACCCCGTTCCGGATAGCGGTACAGGACGGTCTGAGCAGGAAGATTCCCCTCCGCAGAGGCCGCTTCTTCTATGCCGTGCACATACGCTTTCCCCTGATCGACAAGCGCTTTTTGTGCCAAGAAAGCGGTACGGATGGGATCGTAGAGCGTATATGCAAGCCTCCCGACTACTGCTATCTCTTCCTGGCGTATGGATGCCACCGAGGTTCGCACAAATTCTCCTAGTCTAGCGGTCGTGAACATGGCACGCTCGAGGGAGTATCCTATGCTCGAAAATTTTTTATTATACGCTTCATACTCTGCGATTTCCTGAATCATCCGTTCTGCACTCTGCATCTTCTGTACTATTTCATTACGTGCGGATATCAGACCAGGTTCGGTATCCGGAATTTCGATAGCAACCTTGACATCCTTTTGGATATTTATGAGCCCGATGTACGCATTCGCAGCATAAGCCTGCGCCTGCTGAGCGAGGAAACGGGGAAGTTTTTCCTTCAAAAGTGCCATACCGTCTCCTGCGAAAGAATAATCTGGTTCGGTGTAAAGCCTGGTTTGCCACAATTTCATCATAGTTTCGAAAAGCCGAGCCAGATCATAAGCCATTCTGAACCCTGCCGCCGCATTCTCCCAGCGTTCCCCTTGATAATCCGCAACAGCCTTCTGAAACTGACGTTCCGAAGCGTCGAAAAGTTTTTCTTCCGCCTTTTTTACTTCCTCGTTCCAGTACAGATCCATCGCAGCGAGCATACCTTCCTTACCTGAACTCGCAGTCCTGCCATTGATCAATCTATAGATATACGAGAGAAAGAAATCCTCTTTTACGCCTTCTCGTGCTTTCTGAATGAAGGTGTTCTGCCGCAGAAACATATCTGCAGCATTGTACAGGGTTTTTCTCGCCGAAGCGAGCATTTTGTACTGATCAATAAAAGCATTGTATACTGCTGCAATACCTTCGAAATTCCCCTCGAACGAGAGGCCGGTGACCGCTCCCGATTTCTGGATGGCAACGGCACGGGACTCGATGAACGCCCTTGCAGCAGCCTGTACATCGGCGACCGCCTTGTTCACTTGGGTCGTGACTATATTGCCGTACCCTGCAGTATCGAAATCCTCTTTGTGCAGACCAAACCCTTCCAGGTATGTGCTCACAGCATTCCAGTAATCTTTCCTGTTTATGAGTACGAGGCCTTCATCCATTATTTTCGTGAACCTGTTCAAATTGTACACAAAAGCTGCGGACGATTTTGCTTGAGCCACTGCCTGAAGCGTCGCCTTATCAGGGCTTTTATCGAGACTCTCCAATTCAGCTATTATCTTGAGAGCCTGTTCCACGTCGTGCTTTTCATATAGCACATCGATGAGATTCTCGTACCGTTGGTTGTATTCGCTTCGCACTTCCCTGATAACCTTTAGGAGCGACTCGACCTCATCGAGCCGTTCGGGATCCTTTTTAACGATTTCCGTGAGTATGATAATTGCTTCGTTATACCGTTTTTCCTGTACGAGGCTCTTCGCGAGGGGCATTTTGTCTTCTTTCGTTCCTCCTGCAAAAACAGCACCTCCCATGGACAAACATACCATGAGCAAACAGACTGCGTTTTTCCAGGTTATTCTTATACCGAGCACCTTCAGGGGCCCTCACACCAATACATATTTCTTACATCAATTCCGATACTAGTATTAATATAGTGCCGCATCCGCCAAAATCCATACGGTGCGGTTCCCTCAGGATGTTATACATGATGCTTGCTATAAGTATCGGAAAAAGTACAGCCCTCCCTGATGTTCCACCTTTAGTTATAGAAAAATCGACCGACTCTGTAGTATACTATATATAGTGTATGGTTAGAACACTGACTCTTACATTTCTTTTGCTTTTTCTCACCTGTTCGATGACACTCTCCGGTGTCGAACTCGAAGAATTCTATGGGAATTTGAGCGATTTCTTTGCTGCACATATGGACCCGAATACAGGGCTCACCGTATTCCCTGCTTTGAACATTCCCATGGGAGGTGCGTATGAAGGAATGGGAACCGCCTATACCGCAGTGGCGGGCGACTCGAGTTTCCTCGAAGCGAATCCATCGGCCAGTTCCATCCAACAGTATAGCGAGCTCGCATTTCTTCACAACGATTGGATAGCCGATTCCAGAGTGGAAGGCGTCATATACACCATGAGGATCAACGACCTCGGTCTCGGGTTCGGCGGGAAATTTCTGTACTTGCCGTTTCAGCAGTACGATGCGTGGGGAGAACGGCTGGCCAAAGGCTTCTACGCAGAAACCGTTGCTACCATGAACGTTTCGTACAATTTTTTTTCGAGCTACGATTTCTATGGACTCGCTGTCGGCGGGAATTTCAAGCTCGCATACAGGCATGTTCCTGAAGAAATATATCCGGGCCAATCAGCATTAGCGCCCATGTTCGATGTGGGTGTGCTGACGCGCGTGAATTTTCTGAAATTCTACTCGTCGCGGAACAAGAACTTCTCCGTAGGCCTCGTGATGAAAAATATGGGTCCCCTCGTGCAGAACGAACCCTTGCCCACTCTCCTCACGGCAGGAATCGCGTATTCGCCGATCAGGCCTTTTACGATTGCCGTGGATTTTAATCAGCCTTTTGCGTTCGGGTATCCCCCCGAATCGTGGGAAGCGTGGTTTCTCGCAGGAGGATTGAATGTCGTCATAACGGATTTCTTTTCCATGCAGGGAGGATTTAGAGTACGCGGAGCAAATCCCCGCCTCTCTGTAGGATCCACAGTCGATGTCGGTAAGGTGAGCTTTGTGGTCAATTTCACGCTCGACCTTGCGACCCAGCTCAACCTCAATTCCGGTTCTCTCGATAGATTCAGCATCATGGCAAAAATCAATCTCGGTGATTCAGGACGGCTCGCATTGAGGAGCCAGGTGGAATCCCTCTATTTTCAAGGGCTTGAAGCGTATGCGCAGGGCAATCTGAAAGAGGCGATCGCCTTTTGGTCTGAAGCATTGCTCATAGACCCCTCGTTCCAGCCTGCAGCGGAAAGCATCAAAACGGCTCAACGCGCCATAGAACTGCAGCATAAAATGGAGTCCCTCCAGAAAGTCGAGTGAGCTTACGTTTTTACCTGTTCAACCGTTTTCTTCATTTTCGCATACAATGCGAACAAAGAGAGATCCGTATTTTTCGATTCCGCCATCCGTTTGATGATATCCAGCGCTATGCTGCGCTCTTTTTCGTCGGAAAGATTCGAAATGATTTTTTCCGTCTTTTTCCATTCTTTGGATTTGAAACGCTCTTCCAGATATGCGACAAGCTGTATCGCCTCCAGTTTTTGATCCTCCGGGAGCGGCTGTATTTTGTCCATATAGGCGAGGACCTGTTCCTGTTTTTCCGTTTCGTTCGTTTGCAGAGCGATCTCGATTTCCTTGACAAAGGTACTCGGAGAAAATACGATTCTGTCCACACTCGTTCGCAACGCTATTCTCCGCTTCAGCGCGAGATCCGAACGCATATCCCGTTTTCCTATGAGAATGAATGTGACGACAAAAGCTGCGATCGCGATAATGATCTCGTCTATGACAGGAATCGGATCGCGGATGGCGAACGAGAACAGAAAATATGCAACGAGAAAAACCAGCGAGGATATGAGAAATCGGGGGATAAACCGCGTCTCTGAAACCCAGTCTTTCACCCCTTCCTCGATGAGTCGGTATAAATCGTTCCTGAACAATGTAAGCGTCTCGACGCGGGGCTCCTCCCCGTATTTGCCTTCGACATCGTATTTATCGAGCATTGTGCAGAGCTTTGCAGCCTTCGTGAACGGATGCAGGATGAGGGATTTTCCTCCCCTCCTGTATACATGGAATATGATGATTTTTTCTTTTTTATCCATACCCAAAAAAAACATATCCTCTCGGGGAGAACCTGTCAAGAACACGGGGATTCATTTCATGAGGGCTTCAATATCTGAAAAACGGAACAGTTCTGCGTATTTTTTTGCGCTCATCCCGAGGGAATCCTTTACATCGATATCGGCCCCCGCTTCGAGAAGGAGTTTGACAACTTCGTAACACCCTTGTCCGACCGCCAAGATGAGCGCAGTTTGGCCATTCTTGCTGGCCAGATCGACAGAAGCGCCTGCTCGGAGAAGGTCATGTACTATGTCAGCCTGACACATGGATGCAGCATCCATAAGAGCCGTATTGCCCCTATCGTCGCTCCTCGCATTTATGTCGGCGCCTTTGCGCAGGAGCTCCGGTATGAGAAACCGGTGAGCTTTCCTCACCGCAAGACAGAGCAGTGGGACACCTTTGGGGTTCTTAGTGTCCGCTGAAAAACCTGCCTGAAGGAAGAGGTGCACAGCTTCCTTATTGCCTTCTTCCACAGCATCGATGAAGGCTTCCTTTGTAAAATGGAGCCCCATTTTGGAAAGCTCCTGCTGCGCATGTTCCACCCGCTCTTTCCGTTCCCAGACTTCCTTTTCTGCAAGTGTATAGGTTTCCATTTCGGCAAAATCGGAAGTGCACGGATAATTTTTTAGATACCCCGGAAGTTTCAGAGCCGGGTCGCGCAAAAACATATTCACCGTACCATCGCGCCCGAGGGAAAACCCTGCGACAAAGGCGAGCCATGAAGAGCGCAGCGCATGTTCTGAAATATACACGATGAGATGGGTGCCGGAGGCGATCTTCTCCACGAGGCCGTCGTGCTCCACATCTTCCCATGTGTGCTTCACGGCGTACCCCACAGCAGGTATCTTGAGACGCTTAAAAAACTCAAGAACCTCCATAGCACCGGTTTTATCTTCGGAAGAAAATAATATCACCGCTTTCATAAGGCTCTTTCAAATATCGGTACAAGAATCGATTTGGTGAAGAAAGATATGCCGAATTGTTTTGCCGTGCCCCCCTCCGGCCGATTTCATGTTTCAGTGAATGCATCCGGGTCTTCGATGGAATTGTAAAACACATAGGTATTCTTTTTCGCCCGTTTTGCAGCGTACATGGCGATATCCGCCTTCTTCATCAACCCTTCGAACGTCACATCGTCCTGCGGGCATAGGGCTATGCCGATGCTCACCGACACGCTGTATTCCTTTCCATGCCACTGCACAGGCTGCCCGATCTTGTCGATGATTTTTCCAACCACTGTATCTACAGAAGCCCTATTCTTAACCACATGTAGGAGAGCGACGAACTCGTCACCCCCTATTCGAGCGATAGCATCCGAAGAACGCAACACCCCTTTCAGCCGTTTTGCAACCGCCTTGAGCATTGCATCCCCCGCATCGTGCCCGTATTGATCGTTGATCGGTTTGAAATCATCCAGATCGAGATAGAGAAACGCTATGACCTCCTGTTGCCTCAAAGAAACGGCTATTGCCTGGCCGACGATTTCGGCAAGCATCCGCCTGTTCGGAAGTCCGGTCAGGTTATCGTGATGCGCCATATGCGTGATCTTGTGATATGCCTCTTCGAGCGCCTGTTTCTCTTCGAGAATCATCTGGTTCAGTTGGTTCACCTTTATATGTATCAAGGAGTTCTCAAGGGCTATGGCGATATAGGATGCGAGGGCGGAGAGAATGTTGAGATGCTGCTCCGTATACGCATGCTTCTTGAAACTCTGAACCGTGAGAAGCCCGATTATCTTTTCTTCGACCGATAAGGGCAGGTACATGAGAGATTCGGCTCGTTCGCCCAAAACGGGGGACTGACCGGGGCCGAGATACAAGTGGAGTTCCGTTTTGACGTCGTTTACGAAAATATGTTTTTTGTTTCTGACGCACCATGCGCCGAAACTGTTCGCAGCATGGAGCGGAGAAGAAATCGGGGGCATACGTTTCCCGTTCTCGATGAACAACTTATACTCTATTTCTTCCGTGTGATGGTTCACCAGCGCGATTCCAAAAACGGATGCATCCATAATATCGTTGATATACGCGTGTACAGTATTCATTACTTTTTCGAGATCGAGAAATGCGGTTATCTTCTGACCGATTTGACTAATGGCTATTATCTGCCTGTTTGACTCTTCGAGCGCATGGGTTTTCTCCCGTAATTCCACATTTCGGAGTCGGTAAATTTCCGCTTCCTTCTTGGAACTTTCCACTTCGTACTGAACCGCCATACTTCCGAGTTTTTTCATTGCAAGCTCGGTATGCACTTCTCGTTCCACCACGTAATGGCGCTTGAAATACGCAAGCGCCTTCTCAAACTTGCCTTTCTCCTCGTGAATTCTTGCAAGCGCTTCGCAGCTCTCATGAATGTACCGCTTGGATTTGATGCATTCGCTCAGTTTGAGCACTTCCTCGTACCAGGGCAAAGCCTTTTCAAAAAGATGTTGCTCCAGATACAGTTGGCCGAGATTCTGCATGGCTTCGATTTTACCGATTTTGTTTCCCGTTGCGTCGCACAAAGAAATGCTCTTCGTGTGGTATGATTCGGCCTCTTTCCAACGCATAGTTTTTTCATATATCAATCCTATACCGGTCAGGCATTTCGCCTCGGTGATTCTATCATTGGCCTTTCGTACTTTTTGCAGTGCATTGTGCAACGCTTCGAGCGCCTTCTCGGGTTTATTCGATTTCCAATATGCGAATCCTATATTTGCGAGCACATTCCCGGTCTTCTCGATATCTTGTATCTCCTCTGCGATCTGCAACGCCCTTTCGAAGTAACCGATCGCCTCTTCATGATGATTGAGATCAAGAGATACTTCACCGATGTTGTTCAGAGCTGCGAGCTCGCGTTCTCTGTTTCCGGTCTCAAGGCTTATATGGAGGCCCATTGTGTAATAATCTAAAGCGACGGCGAATTCGCTCAAATTGTGATAGACGACACCAATGGCATTCATGGTTCGCATTTCTCCGTTGGAATCGCCCTGCAGTCGATACAGATCGAGCACTTTCAGGAGATAATTCAAGGAGAGGTCGTATTGGGAAAGATAATTGTAACACCATCCTATGTTGAGCGAGCTGTCTGCGATGCCTTCCTGGAATCCTATGTCCACGGACAAATTCAGCGCTTGTTCCGAGAAGATCAGTGCCTGTTTGGGTTCGCTGACCATGATCTTCCACGCGTTCCGGTTGAGAGACAGAATTAGTTCTTTTTTCTCTTATTGCGTCTTCAGCCATAGGGAGGCGCCAGCCGGTTATTCCAGCACTCCGTTATATACAGTGTCGGATTTACATTTCATATTCGATAGTTATTTTCCTTTGCAGATTCTCGGCAACGAGGATTTTCAACGATTCGGGGTCGCGGATAAGCTGCTTTTTTTTCTCGTGCGACTGCTGTTTTATCAGAGTTTCGATCTTCATGCACGTGCTGCGCTCTGCAAAAATGCGCCATGACCGAGCCAAGACCTTCGGTTTCGATATGCGCATGCATTTTGCACCTGTTTTCCTGCCCCTATGTTCGGCGAACCTCCTTTCTATGTCGTTCGTGTATCCCGTATAGTATTTGCCGTTTTCGAGTTCAAGAATATAGATCCAGAAAAAGCTTTGAGTGTTCAGCTTCATGATGTTCCGCTTCTCTCTTTATGAAATCCCAGCTATCATAGCATATCATGGAACATGGATAAACGGTAGTTTTATGGAAAAGAAGCGGAAAACCATGCGCAATCTCCATGTAAGGAAAAACTCCTTACCTCGTTTCTACGAAGGCGGGAGGCATGCCGTATTGCTCATCCACGGCTATACTGCTTTTCCCGGAGAAATGGAATACCTTGGGAAGCGGCTCCATGAACGCGGTTTTTCAGTATCAATTCCGAGGCTTCCGGGGCACGGCACCGACCACCATGATTTCCTATGCACTGATTGGAGGGACTGGCTCAGACGCTGTACTGATGCCTTTCTCGAACTCCGCACTTGCTTCGATACAGTGAGCATCGTAGGCAATTCCATGGGCGGCGTGCTGGCACTCATACTTGCATCCCGTTTTCAGGTCTACAAATTGGCACTTTCTGCCCCTGCAGTCACGAACACGAAACGCATCATCATTATAGCTCCCCTGCTTAAATATTTCATGCACAGGATTCGCAGGCCCTATTCCCATACCTATGTCGACCCGGATATGGCATATCTCGCCCGAGAATATTGGAGGTATAGCTGGATTCCTCCGGCGGCCTCTTTGTACAAACTCCAGAACATCGCAAAAAAAAGCTTACGGCACGTACAAGCGGATACCCTCATCGTCGTTTCCAAGAAGGACAGAACCGTGCCTGCTTCTGTAGCACAGATGATAGAGCAACGCATCGGGTCGGAACGTACGAAAACCGTTGTTCTGGAAGAAAGTCCTCATATCCTCGTGAACGATGTGGAAAGGGAAAAAGTTGCAGATGAGATCATCGCATGGCTGGAGAGCTAAGAGCCTCTTCGTTCTCCTTGAAAATATCGATCATCTTTTTAAACGGAGAACCCGGTTTTTTCAGCTCTTTTGATCCTCTGGTTATCTTACAAAGACTCAATCCGAGGTCCTGTGCGATTTTCCGCTGGCTAACCCCCTGTTCGATGAGCCGGACCAATGCCCACCGCAAAGCCACCTCGCTCACTTCGGCCTTAGTGAGCAGACTTACAAGAAACTGTTGAATGAGCGCCGCATCGTCGGCTCTGGACAGAGCATATGAAAGCTCTTGAAGGGATCGTTTCTCTATATCAAGCGGCATGTATTCATACTAAACAGGAGGTGTGTATCTGTCAATAGATACGGGGATCTCTTCGCTTGTTCCGGTGAGTCCTTTGTGCATTGACTTTCCCTCCCGTAAGGTTTATAACGCGAAATACCCCATACAAAGGAGACATGCATGAAGATACAACATTCCGTCGAAAAAACAAAACATCATGGATCAGTCGATACGTTCCTCATCACGAACAGCCAAGGAATATCCATCACATTGCTCAATTACGGCGCTTTACTCTCTTCGGTGAAAACTCCGGATGCACAGGGAGCCATAGAAGAGATAACGCTCGGATTCGAAACATGCGAAGAGTATTTCACCGAGCATCCTTTTTTCGGTGTGAGTGTGGGCCGTTTCGCAAACCGAATCGCAGGAGGCAGATTCGTGCTCGACGGGAAAACCTATACGCTCGCGCAAAACAATGGGAAAAACCATCTCCACGGAGGCTTACAAGGATTCGATAAAGTGTTTTGGAAAGCAGCGGCATTCGAAAAACCTGATGTATGCGGTGTACGGTTTTCCTACACGAGCAGGGATGGAGAAGAAGGGTATCCTGGGAATCTCGACGTCGATATCACGTACTCGCTCAACGAAAAAAACGAGCTGACCATAGAATACCGCGCTCAAACGGATAAACCGACTCCTGTCAATCTTACCAACCATGCATATTGGAACCTGCACGGTTCTGGAAAGGGAACAATACTCGAGCATGAGCTGCTCCTTATGTGCGATCGGTATGTGCCGGTGAATGCGGAACTTATACCTACTGGAGAATTGAAACGGGTCGAAGGAACCCCCATGGATTTCACCAAACGGAAACCGGTAGGCAAAGACATCGGTTCGGTCGAGGGAGGGTATGATCACTGCTTCGTGATTATGCGAAAGAGCGAACGGCTCGCGTTCGCTGCGGAACTCAAGGATCCGGTGAGCCGACGAGTCATGAAGGTTTTTACCTCTCAGCCGGGCATTCAACTCTACACAGGAAACTTCCTCGAAGGGCAGAAAGGTTCGGGAAACAAGACTTTTGTCAAACATCAGGCCCTCTGCCTGGAAACCCAGGGATTTCCGGACGCTGTCAATCAGCCTCACTTCCCGTCTGCGATTCTGAGGCCGGGCGATATCTATGACCACACGACAGTGCACACGTTTTCTGTGGCATAAAGCGCGCTCTCTCAAACAATGCCGAGATTCCTCATGTGCCAAGGAAAGTTCGTCTTCAATCAGCAAAGGTAAACTGTTTGACTTTCCCCAATTTTCGCCCAATAATACTAGCTATGATAACTCAGGAAAGTGAGGTGAAACATGAGAAAAATCGTGATGTGGGTATGTATTGGGTTGTTCCTTGCTTCAGGCATTCTCGTTGCGGGGGAAAAAAGAGTGTACAACAACGGCGAGATCGACTTCCTCCCTCTGGATGCACGAATCGTCCTCAAATCGGATGACTTTTCCTCAACCCCATTGAAAGAAGTTCAGTACAGTGTGGACGGCTCGAGCATACAAGTATACAAGGATCCCATTACATTTTCTGAAGAAGGACGACATTTCATCGTGTATAGATCCGTGGATGTGGTGAACAATATTTCAAAAGAAAAAGTATATTCGTTCATCATCGACGGATCGGCGCCGGAACTCTCCGGTTCAGCGAAAGGTCCTGCATACATCGCGGGGGATACCGCTTACCTTACAGGAAAGACCGCTATCGTCTTGTGGGGAAAAGATGCATATTCCGGCGTGCAGGCGATTTATGTGAGCCTCGACGATTCCGATTTCATGAGTTATAA
>CAZWAS010000092.1:12857-13654 GCA_964631915.1 uncultured Spirochaetales bacterium
TTCCGGACGAAGGATACCATGTCGGAAGGGCTTATATAGTCGACAATGTCGGGAATGCATCCGATGTGTATGAAATCGGTGGATATGTTGACAACACGCCTCCTGTCATCTCCATAGAGAAAACGAAGGAATTGGTGGATCTTCAAGGCAGAAAATATACTACGTATGATAATGTGTTCTCGGTATATGCCGACGACCTCATATCGGGGGTGAAAGAAACATTCGTCTCCATAGACGGCAAAGAGTTTTTCACTTACACGGAGCCGTTTAAAATCGAGAAAGCCGGTTTCCATTCGATACGGGCAAAAGCAGTCGACTTTTTGGGTAACGAATCTTCCATTGCAGAGCTTACGTTTTATTCGGACGCAAAAACCCCCGCTGTTTCCCACGAAGTGCTCATTCAGATCGGCAAATAATCGGCGTAGGGCGGCATGCGCTATCGCATGCCACTACAGTGTGTACAGCTCATGCTCTTCCAGGGAATCGAAGCCAGCGGCACGCACGATATCGCGCGCTCGTTTCGGTTCCTCGACTTCGACGCAAAAAACGGCTTTTTTGTGGGATTCGGTGAGAAACCCGTATGCATCTTTAATATTGATTCCCTTATCCTGAAGAAGCGTCACGAAATTGTAAAGGCCGCCCGGCCTGTCGTCTATCAGCACGGCGATGATATCCTTTAGCGCACAGGCAAAACCGTTCTCGGAAAGCACCAGGTATCCGTCCTGCGGCCTATCGAGGAGAAGCTTCACCATCCCGAAATCGCCTCTGTCCTGAATGGTGAGCGCCCGTATATTGAT
>CAZWAS010000092.1:13676-16466 GCA_964631915.1 uncultured Spirochaetales bacterium
CTGGAGCCTGCCCGGTTTATTGTTGATAAAGATATTCAACTGCTTTGCCATGTCCCCTCCTCGGGTATCACATCTTCAGCCGTTCATCTATGACCCGTTTCGCCTTTCCTTCAGAAATTGGGAGGCTTCCGGGTTCAAAAAATTCCACCGACGGATGGATGATGATGGATGCGTGCAGCTCTCTTTCAATTTTCGTTTTGAGCGTTTCGAGCTGTTCGAGATCGCCCGAAAACAGTTTCGAATATATCTCAACTTTAACCGTGAGTTTATCCAAAGCCCCTTTCTTCGAAAGGTGGATGAGGTAATTCGTTCCGACTTCCGGTATGCGCATGAGCACAGCTTCTATCTGGGAAGGAAAGACATTGACACCGTTTATGATGAGCATGTCGTCTGTACGTCCCTGAATCCGTTCGATGCGTCTGTGTTCCCTCCCGCAGGCGCACCTGCCGGGGATGACGGAGCTGATATCCCGCGTGCGATACCGAAGGAGAGGAGTGGCTTCCCTCAATAGCGTTGTGAAAACGACTTCGCCGGCTTGTCCGTCGTCGAGCACTTCATTTGTGTCGGGATTCACAATTTCAAGAATAAATCCATCTTCCCAAATATGCATGCCATCTTTCAAAACGCATTCGAATCCGACTCCCGGGCCGTTCATCTCGCTCAATCCGTACGAGTTGTACACATCGATGCCGAACAACGCTTCGATTTTCTTTCTCGTGCTTTCGGAATACGGTTCTGCGCCGAGGAAAGCCTTACGCAGGTGGAGTTCCATCGGATCAATACCCAATTCGACGATCTGATCGTAGAGGTGCAGCATATAACTCGGAGTCGCATGGACGATGGTAGTCTTGAAATCCTGCATGATTTTGATCTGACGAGCAGTGTTTCCGGACCCCGTGGGTATGACGGTCATGCCAACCCGTTCAGCGCCATAATGCATGCCCAGCCCGCCTGTGAAAAGGCCGTAGCCCGTCATATTTTGAAAAACATCCGACTTCGTCGCTCCTGCCGCTACCATAGATCGTGCCATGAGGTCGGCCCAGCATGCGATATCGTTGGCGGTGTGATAGATGACCGTGGGAACGCCTGTGGTTCCGCTGGAGGTATGGAGGCGTATTACATTCTCTCTGGGAACTGCGAGAAAACCGTCCGGGTAACTCAGTCGGAGTTCGTCTTTTGTGGTAAACGGGATGAGCTTGATGTCCTCGATTTTCCTAATGTCGTTTCCGGAAGATAGACCAATAGCCGACAGCCTTTCTTTGTAAAAAGGAATGCGGAGCGCCGCATCCACTGTCTTTTTAAGATGCTCGAGTTGAAATGCGGAAAGCGCTTCTCTGCTCAAAGTTTCGAGCGCTTCATTCCAATAGAAAAAATCCGAGGAACTTCCATTCTTAGACATTCAGGATATCACCCTTTCGGATAACGCGTATTCCGTTTTTCTGCAATGCTGCTATCGCGGTATCTGGATCGTCGAACCTGAACACCATGTACGCCTTCGCCGTAGCCCTGCCGAGGAACGCATGCATGTATTCGATGTTCAATGCTTCGATATTGAGGATGCCGAGCACCTTCGCAAGTCCGCCGGGAACATCCTCTATTTCGACGACAACGACATCGGTGAGCGTAGCCATGAAACCGTTTTTCTTCAGAAGTGAGAGCGCATCCTCTGGTTTGTCTACAATCATGCGGAGTATACCGAAATCTTCGGTTTCCGCAATCGTCAAAGCCAGAATATTAATTTCATTATTTCCCATGAGTGAACACACTTCGAAGAGCCTGCCTTTTCTGTTTTCGAGAAAAACGGAAATCTGCGTTACTTTCATATGCACTCCTTTCTTGTCCGTCACAGTATTCTTTTATCGACTACTCGTTTCGCCTTTCCTTCGCTCCGTTCGATGGATCGTGGCTCGAGGAGTTTCACTTTCACTCCTATGCCGAGCATGGATTGTATTTCCTTTTTAATCTTCTCTTCAAGGGCGGTGAGCACCTTGATCTCATCGGAGAATATCTTCTCTTCGACTTCCACATGAACCTCGAGGAAATCGAGGTTATTCGATTTCCTGTCGACGATGAGCTGATAGTGCGGTTGGGTTCCTTCGATCGCCATAAGCACATGTTCGATCTGCGAAGGGAACACATTGATGCCGCGGACGACGATCATATCGTCCGTCCTGCCGAGGATCTTGCTTATGCGCGGGCTGGTTCGTCCGCAGGCGCAAGCTTCATGCGTAATAGTCACAACATCTCTCGTTCTATATCGGATCAGAGGGATCCCCTGCTTTGTAAGCGTAGTGATAACCAGTTCTCCCTTCTCTCCGTCTTTGACCGCTCTGCCCGTGTCCGGATCTATGATTTCGGGGTAGAACACATCGCTGAAAACATGAAGTCCCTTTTTCAAGTGGCACTCCTGAGAAACGCCGGGGCCTATGATTTCGGAAAGACCATATATATCCACAGCAAGGATGTCCCATGCCTTCTCAATCTCCTCGCGCATGGATTCGCTCCGAAAATACCGATTTCCCAACTAGCTTTCCTCGGATCGAGTCCGATCTCTTTCGCTTCCTCCGCCATATACAGGGAATAGCTCGGCGTACATGCGAGAATTCTAGGCTTGAAATCCTGCATGATCTTCAATTGCCGTTTCGTCTGACCGGACGATGTTGGTATTATCTTCAACCCCATTGTCAAGGCTCCGTAATGGAACCCAAGCCCTCCGGTGAAAAGCCCGTAGCCGTACGCAATCTGTATCGTATCCTTCGGAACAGCTCCTGCGCATCCCAACGCTCTGGC
>CAZWAS010000093.1:0-8956 GCA_964631915.1 uncultured Spirochaetales bacterium
TAATCTTGTGGGCATAGTGCCGGGTTCCACCCCCACGAACGGGAACATCAATGCGACAGCTGCGCTCGCCGTGCTCGTATTCATAGTGGCAGTGGCAGTCAGGTTCAAGAAAAAGGGAGCGTTCGGTTTCGTAAAAAGCCTTATTCCGGAAGGTGTTTCGGGCCCCATAATCATACTCCTTTTCCCCATCGAACTCATCAGCTTGTTCATAAAACCTTTTTCGCTCGCAATCAGGCTCTTCGCCAATATGTCGGGCGGGCACCTCCTCATGCTCACCATCATCGGATTCACAACACTCTTCAAGAATATCGTCGTAAGCATTGTTTCGACCGGAGGAGGAGGAGCGATCGTTTTATTCGAATTGTTCGTCGCGTTCATTCAGGCCTACGTCTTCGCATTCCTGAGTGCCACACTCTTGAGCGAGGCATCGGCCGAAGCGCATTAAACCAGGTAAGAAGGAGGAAACGTATGCAGCATCTACTTGGAGCTTACATCGGAGCAGGAATCGCAATCGGGTTTGCGGCACTCGGAGGGGCCATCGGAATAGGCCTACTCATGTCGAAAACCATGGAAGGAATTGCACGCCAACCCGAAGCATTGAACAAGCTCCGTCCGCTTATGTTCATAGGAGTGGCGTTCATCGAGGCAATAGCGCTGTACGGCCTTGTAATAAGTATATTACTCGTCACAAAACAATAAATAAAAGGAATATACTTTGTTTACCTTTGAACCAGGGGTCATTCTATGGACACTCGTTTCTTTCGCTATCGCGTATTTCGTGATCGGATACGTCGTATATCCTCGAATCCGGGATATAATGGATAAGAGGAAAAACGCCATAGAAACGAGTATCCGGGAAGCGGAGAAACTCCGCAGCGAAACGAAGGAAATCCAGGAACAGATCGACAACAGGCTCAGGTCGATAAAGCTGGAAGAATTGCGGATTATATCGGAAGCGAAAGAGAAAGCCCGGAAAATTTCCGAAGAATTCGAAAAAAAAGCTCAGGAAGAATTCAGACAGCTCAGGCTTCAGAAAGAACAGGAATTGAGCCAGATCGAGAACTCGTATTTCCAGTCGTCGAGAAAAAAGATCGCAGAGCTCATCATGAACGCATGCGAAAAAACCCTGAAAGCGGAACTCACGCAGGAACAGCAGCAGAAAATTCTTACGGAAAGAATCGAAGAACTGGAAGGTATGTTGAAAAAGTAGTCTATGCAGCATTTTATCTATGATACAAAGGCACTTCTCGATGTTTTGGAAAAGGAACAGGCCGTCAATTATTTTCTGGCGGATCTTTTTCTTTTCGAGGAAATCCGCAGGAAAAAAATAGAAATCGAGGAATTCCTTTTCAACACGACCATATCCTTGAAAAATAAAATCGAATACGCGGATTCCGTGCTCAAACCCTACTTCGCGCCCAATTTTTACGGCCTCCTGCTTCAGCTACTGAAAAACGACGACATCCTCGCGTACGATTCTTTGCGACACAAGCTGCTGGAACTGCTGGAAACAGAAAAAAACTATCAGTTCACAGAAATCGTGTCCGCATTTCCGCTGACGGACAGGCAGATTTGGCGAATAAAGGAATTGCTCATGAAGCTCAGCGGAAAGCACGTGTTCCTTTATAACACTGTATCCGATCAGGTCATAGGCGGCTTTCTCATCCGCTGGGGAGAACAGATGATCGATTTGAGCGTAGCAGGGACTTTTCAAAAGATCAAAACCGAGGTTTTGCATACCATAACGGAATGAACAAGATGAGCGGAGGGGCACATGCCTTTAAGTGAAAAATTTTTGGAGAGCATACAGCAGAAAATCGAAACCTTCAAATTCGACACTGCGGCCGAAGATGTGGGCGTTGTTCTGGAATCCGCAGACGGGATCGCACGGATTTCCGGATTATCCACAGCAGTGAACGGGGAACTCATCGAATTTCCGGGGAAAATATATGGAGAAGTATTCAACTTGGAAAAGGATGAAATCGTATGCGCTATACTCGACACGCACACGAAGGTGAAGGAAGGTGCCTGGGTTAAGCGCACAGGCCATGTCATAGGTATACCGGTTGGAGAGGCCTTGCTCGGAAGAGTCATCAATCCCCTCGGCAATCCTCTCGATGGCAAGGGACCCATTACCACGACATCGGTATTCCCTCTCGAACGGCTTTCCCCTGGGGTCATAGAACGCGAACCGGTGAATACCCCACTTCAGACAGGATACAAGGTTATCGATTCCCTGGTTCCCATAGGAAGAGGACAGCGGGAGCTTATCATCGGGGACAGGCAGACGGGGAAAACGACGATCGCTCTCGATACGATCATCAATCAGAAACATACGGGCGTGATCTCGGTCTATGTTGCTATAGGACAGAAGGAAGCGACAGTGGTAAAGCACACTCACAAACTGAAAGACCTGGATGTGCTGAAAAACACAATTGTCGTCAACGCGCCTGCAAGCGTTCCTGCGATCATGCAATACCTTGCCCCCTTCGTCGGGTGTGCAATAGCTGAATACTTCATGTACGAGTTGCACAAGGATGTGCTCGTCATATACGACGATCTTTCGAAGCACGCAGCAGCTTACCGACACATATCACTGCTTATGCGGAGGCCTCCGGGACGCGAAGCGTATCCTGGCGACATCTTCTATCTTCATTCGAGACTGCTCGAACGCGCGGCTAAACTGTCGAAAGAATCAGGCGGCGGTTCCATAACCGCTCTTCCTATCATCGAGACTCAGGGAAACGATATTTCCTCGTTCATACCTACGAATGTCATATCCATCACAGACGGTCAGATATTCCTGGAAGCCGATCTGTTCAATGCCGGAATTCGTCCTGCGGTGAATGCTGGCATTTCCGTATCCAGGGTCGGAGGTAATGCCCAGGTGAAGGCCATGCGACAGGTTTCGGGTACGCTCAGGATCGATCTAGCACAATACAGGGAAAAAGAAGCGTTCTCGATGTTTTCCTCCGAACTTGACAAAGAAACGATTCAGCAGCTGAAAAAAGGCGCTATCATGGTGGAGCTTCTGAAGCAGGACAAGCACAACCCCATGCCCGTAGAGGAACAGATCGTCAGCCTCTATGCAGGGACGAAGAATTTTCTGATGGACATCCCTATCGATCGCATACAGGAATTCGAAACCTTTCTCCTGGCACGGATACGGTCCCAATACGGGGATCTGCTCGAGCGCATCGGGAATGAGAAAGTCCTCAGTCCTGAACTTGAAGAGTATATAACGAATATCATCAAAGAGGCGAAGAAAGAATTCGGCCATGTCGCAACTAGCTAGAATCAGAGAGCGTACCAGAACCATCTCCAATCTCCGCAAGGTCACCAGGGCGATGGAACTCGTCACTAAAACGAAAATAAACAAGATACGCCAGAACGCAGGGAACGCGAAGTCATTTCACGAAGCGTATCAGGATATGTTCGATACCGTGCTGCAAGCGTACCAGGAAGAGACGCATGGCGCAGCCGGGGATGCGCCTGCGAGAAAGAACTACATTCTGGGTTTTCTTTCGCAAAAAGGATTCTGTGGCAATTTCAACGACAAAATCCTTTCTAAAATTCACGGCATATTCCATGCGGTGCAGGAGGAGAAGGCGCTATACCTTCTCGGCAAAAGGACCAGCAAATGGACATACGCAGTCAAGCATCCTTTTACGCATTTTGAGGGTCTCGAAAAGACATTTTTGTCGGATTGCTTTCCCCTCATCGAAACATGGACGGAAGAAATAACGCAAAACAAACCCATCCGCATTTATTTCGCATACAATGAGTTCGTGTCTATACTCGATCAGCGTCCTACTATGCTTCAGATATATCCGTTTGAGACAACCCGCCGTGAAACTGCTGCAGGCCGCCCGATATTCGAACCTGAGCCCGAGATCCTAATGGCTTCCCTCATCGAAGGATACCTCTGTGCGTGCATAGAAAAGGTGTACTGGGAATCTCTGGCGGGAGAATACTGCTCAAGACTTATCAGCATGAAAAATGCGAACGAAAATGCGACGATGATTATAGACTCCCTCCAACTTCTGTACAATAAAACGAGGCAGGCGAAAATAACTCAGGAATTGTCGGAAATCGTAAGTGCATTCGATGTGCTGAAAACGATGCAAGAGAAAAAGATGAAAGAAGAGGAATGAAGCATGGCAGAGAATAAGGGAAGAATAATCCAGGTAATAGGACCGATCATCGATATAAAATTCAATCATGACGAGATCCCCGAGATCAGGAACGCCATAGAGATACGGTTCACTTTCGAAGGCAAGGAAAAGATCATCATCGCCGAAGTGGCCATGCAGATGCAAGGAGGCATAGTTCGGTGCGTTTCAATGTCTCCTACCGAGGGGCTCGCACGGGGCGTCGAGGCCTACGATACGGGAAACCCGATCCGAGTGCCTGTAGGCAGGGAAGTGCTCGGAAGAGTATTCAATGCTCTTGGCGAAACCATCGACAATGGGGAAAAGATTCCCCCCACTGCGACCCGCTGGCCTATACGCAATAATCCTCCCCTGTTTCAGGATATAGAACCCCAAGATGCGGTGTTCGAAACAGGCATCAAAGTCATAGATCTTATGTGTCCATACGTGAAAGGGGGGAAGACCGGGTTATTCGGAGGAGCCGGCGTGGGTAAAACCGTCGTCATTATGGAGCTCATCCACAATATGGCGACACAGCACGGAGGCATATCCGTGTTCGCCGGTGTCGGCGAACGGACCAGGGAAGGAAACGACCTCTGGCTCGAAATGAAGGCCTCGGGTGTACTCGAAAAGACTTCCCTCGTGTTCGGCCAAATGGGCGAACTGCCAGGTGCGCGGCTCATCACCCCCCTCACCGCCCTTACGCAGGCTGAATACTTCATGGATAACGTGTTCCGCTTCGTACAGGCAGGCTCGGAGGTCTCGACCCTGCTAGGGCGAATGCCTTCGGCGGTCGGCTATCAGCCCACTCTCGGCCTCGAAATGGGGCGGCTTGAGGAGCGCATAGTATCCACTAGACAGGGATACATAACATCTATCCAGGCAGTGTTCGTTCCGGCAGACGATATAACGGATCCCGCTGCAGCAGTGACGTTCAGCCACCTCGATGCGACGACCGTTCTTTCCAGACAGATAAGCGCAATCGGAATTTATCCGGCTGTGGATCCCCTTCAGTCCTCCTCGAGAATCCTCGACGCTTCGGTCGTGGGAAAAGACCACTACCAGGTCGCACAGGAAGTGAAACGCATCCTGCAACGCTACAACGAGCTTAAAGATATCGTGGCGATTCTCGGAGTCAGTGAACTTCCAAAGGAAGACGAGCTGACAGTGAACAGGGCGAGGAAAGTACAAAGATTCTTCTCGCAGCCCTTCTCGGTCGCAGAGCAGTTCACCGGGCTCCAAGGCAGGTACGTCAAACTCGCAGATACGATAAACGGTTTCAAGGCGATCATTTCCGGGGAGGCGGACGATCTTCCCGAGCAGGCGTTCTATATGGTTGGGACATTCGAAGAAGCCCGAGATAAGGCGAAGAAGCTCTGATATGATGACCATCAATTTCATCTCTGCGCTGGAACGGCAAAGCGTAGGGGAGGTAACGGGGATCTTTATACGAACCGTGGAAGGTGAATTGGGAATACTCGCGGATCATATTCCGCTCGTTGCAGAGCTTCGAGAAGGTTCTATAGTGCGTGTCGTGCGGCGGACCGATGAGGTACTGTATACACTAGGGAAGAACAGCTTCTTCAAATTCTCGGACAATAGGGCGACCGTGCTCACGCAGAGTTTCGAGAGAAAGGACGGCAATTCTTCAGCCGTCTGAGTCTTTTGCCCGCTTCTATGAGGGTTTCTTCCTTTTTCGCGAAATGAAACCGAATGAAATGCCTGACCGGTTCCCTGAAAAAACTGGAGCCGGGAACAGCCGCAACCCCTATAGTCTCCGCGAGCCATTCGCAGAACGCGACATCGTCGGTTACAGCGAATTCCGAAACATCGACCATCACGTAATATGCGCCCTGTGGCGTCGTATATCTGAGACCCGCCTCATCGAGACAGGAAAGGAAAATATTCCGTTTCTTTGTATATTCCCGCTTCAGTTCCTCGTAGTAGGAATCCGGAAAATTGAGCGCGGTTATGGCAGCCTCCTGAAGCGGCGCTGCCGCCCCTACCGTGAGGAAGTCGTGTACTTTTCTCGCGCCGTTGATGATATTCTCCCCTGCGATGACATAGCCGAGCCTCCAGCCCGTGATCGAATAGGTTTTCGAGAGGGAACTGCATGAAATAGTCCGCTCGAACATACCAGGAAGGGACGCAAAATATACATGCTCGAAGGGATCGAACACGATATGCTCGTACACCTCGTCCGTTATGACGAAAACATCGTACGCTTCCGCGAGCATTCCGATGAACAGAAGCTCTTCTCTGCTGAACACTTTCCCCGAAGGATTCGACGGGTTGCAGAGTATGAGGGCCTTCGGCCTCTGTTCGAACGCTTTTCTCAGTTCAGTCTCGTCGAAATTGAATTCAGGCGGATACAGCGGCACATAAATCGGTTCGGCCCCGGACAAGATGGTATCCGCCACATAGTTCTCGTAAAACGGCGAAAACACGATAACCCGGTCTCCCGGATTACAGGCCGTCATCATGGATGCCATCATGGCTTCGGTGCTGCCGCAAGTCACCACCACATGTCTATCCGCATCGATCGGTATGCCCATGAATCGGGACTGCTTTTCCGCAAGCGCCTTGCGGAATCCCGGAGCCCCCCAGGTTACTGCATACTGATGCGGCCCCTGCAGAGCAGCCTTCTGGAGGGCAACTCGAAGTTCCTCCGGCGGATCGAAATCCGGGAATCCTTGCGAAAGATTCACTGCTCCGCATGCGTGCGCCACACGGGTCATCCTGCGGATTACAGACTCAGTGAAGTTGTCCAGTCGGTTGCTGATTCGAGGCATAGTTTCTCCTAGCAGTTCTCTTGCTCCAAGAGCATTTCAGTATAGTATCGCTGTTCTATGCGTCGGTCATCTATTCCGGTACGCGAAAAGAAATCCCGAATTTCGCCTTGTGCCTTCTTCACCGCTTCTTCGCTCGGTTCGGGAATGAGTTTCTCGATTTCCACGAACCAGCCGAGATTTTTAACGAGGCAGAGCTCCACCGTCAGATCGCCATACGCATACGCGCTGCCCGTTTTTTCTTTCCGTACGTGCTCCGAAGCGCCCAGGAAACTGAAAAACGAAAGGAGCATGTCATGATCAGAAACAGTGAACTCATGCTCCGCATTCACTTCCATACCTTCATCCCGCGATTTATCCTTGAATGTGACCGTGGAAATCCCATGCTCGCGCCTGACGCGAAACTGGCGCCTTCTGCCGTCGTTGTCCACGGGTGAGAGAAAATATATATCTTCCTTCCGAAAATCGTTACGAAATATGCAAATCGCCTCGAGCTTGAGTCGGAGGGAATCCGGATCATCGACCCATGCTTTGAGCTCCACTTCAACCGCCACAGGAGTTCCCTACACGAATTCCAATACGCTGGGATCGTAATCCTCGGGAGCGACGTATCCCAACAGTTCTATGCAGGTCGCTGCGAGCGAGCTGATGCCGAGCCCGCTCTTCAATACGGTTCTGTACTCACCCTTCGATTGAGGATCGAAAATGATACACGGCACTGGATTCAGCGAATGGGCTGTTTTCGCCTTCGGGGTGCCGTCGGCCTTGAGTAGTACCTTTCCCGACTTCTTGTCGTGTTCGTACATGTCGTCCGAATTCCCGTGGTCCGCCGTGAGGATCATGATGCCTCCGGCTTTTTCCACAGCTTTCGCGAGTCTTCCAATGCCTATGTCCAGAGCCTCTATACCGCATACCACTGCCTGATATATGCCGGTATGTCCCACCATGTCTCCGTTCGGATAGTTCAGACGGATGAAGGAATAGGATCCACTCTCTATAGCTTCGATCACTCTGTCCGTTATCTCTGCGGATTTCATCCATGGCCTGAACTCGAACGGCACTATATCCGACGGAATTTCGACATAATCCTCGAGTTTTTCATCGAACTTTCCGGTCCTATTCCCGTTGAAAAAATAGGTGACATGTCCGTATTTCTGCGTTTCGCTGATGGCAAGCTGGCGTACTCCAGTAGAAACAAGGTACTCTCCCAGCGTCCTTTCTATGGAAGGAGGGGAAACGAGGTACTGCTTCGGCACTTTCATGTCCCCGTCGTATTCCATCATCCCCGCATATTCGACCTTCGGTCTTCTTCCTCTGTCGAATTTGTCAAAATTTTCCTCCTCGAATGCAGCAGTCATTTCCAGGGCCCTGTCACCTCGGAAATTGAAATAGATGACGGAATCGCCGTCTTTTACGGGTCCGACAGCCTTACCGTCTCTGGCTATGACGAAAGGAGGAAGGTCCTGATCTATGGCTCCTGTTTCCTTTCGGAGCGTCTCAATGGCTGCGTGGGCCGAGGGGAAAAATCTTCCTTTGCCCTGCACATGGGTTTCCCAACCCTTACGAACCATGTCCCAGTTCGCCCCGTAGCGATCCATGGTTATAACCATTCTTCCGCCTCCGGAAGCGATCTTGGCATCGAATTGACCGTCGTTGAGCCTTGCGAGGAATTCTTCGAACGGATCGATATAGTCGAGGGCGGAGGTTTCTCCGACATCCCTGCCGTCGAGAAGCGTATGCACGCGGACCGCCTTGACGCCGACTTCTTTTGCTTTGACGACCATCGCTTTCAGGTGGTCGATATGGCTGTGCACATTGCCATCCGAAAAAAGACCAATGAAGTGAAGCGCTCCGCCGCTCTTCTTCACGTTCTCCACGAGTTTGAGCCATACCTGGCCGCGGAATAGAGAACCCGACTCTATAGAATTACTCACCAATTTCGCTCCCTGCGCATACACTCTCCCGCAGCCTATCGCGTTGTGTCCTACTTCCGAATTTCCCATATCCTCGTCGGAG
>CAZWAS010000093.1:9010-16402 GCA_964631915.1 uncultured Spirochaetales bacterium
CAGCCGGTCGAGGGTCGGAGTGAGGGCATTGAGCACGGCATCACCTTCGGGATACGCTCCGTAGCCCACACCGTCCATGATTACGAGTACGAGCGGTCCTTTTCGTCCCTTGAATTTCGCATTCTTTTTCAAAGCGTCGAGCATTTTGTTCTCCTTCGGATTTCAGCGTTTACAGGTTTCCTTCACGCTCCGGGCAAGGGCTTTCGCCTGCGCGAAAGCGCGATCCAACACCGAATCGTCGGGTGCCCCTTGCCATTCCACGGGTTCGAGGAACTCCCAGTTCAATTTCTGCGTTATGGCATCACATTCTTTCTGCGCGCCTCCGGACCATCCGAAGGAACCGAATCTGAAAACTTTCTTGTTCTGTACATGCTTCCGCTCAAACATATCGATGACATGCGCCATAGGTGGAAACATCTTATATTCATATGTGGGCATACCCAACACTATCCCCGTTGATTTCCATGCAGAAGCGAGAATGTACGATATATTTTCGTTGGGAACCCGATAAATGTGTACAGGAATGCCTTCGGAGCGTATGCCCTCGACAACCTTATTTACGACTTTTCTGGTATTTCCGTACATGCTTCCCCACACGAGCGTTATTTCCGGTTCCGCCGGGCCGTTCAAGTATGAGGCATATTTCACGTAGCGGTCGATTATGATTTGAGGATTCCCCCTCCAGATTATTCCATGGGAAGGTGCAATGATGCGGATCGGAAGATTCGCAAGTTTTTTTATCGCACGTTCGACGAATACAGAAAAACTCGAAACGATATTCGCATAATACCGCAGCGATTCTTCTTCGAGGAATTCGTATTCCTTTTGCGAAAGTTGGTCGTCAAAAACCGCATCTCCTATGCTTCCATAGGAGCCAAACGCATCGCAACTGAACAGAATCTGAGAACTTTTCTCGTACGTAGCCATGGTTTCGGGCCAATGAACGTTGGGTATTTCCTCGAACACGAGTTCTTTGCCTTGGCCCAGCGGCAGGGTATCCCCCGATTTGACCGCCCGAAGCCCGTCGTGGATATGGAAAAAGGTCTTCACCAGCGCAACCCCCTTTTCCGTAGTGATGATCTCCATGTTCGGATTTAACGTGCGGATTTCCCTGAGCCAGCCTGTATGATCGGGTTCGAGGTGATTCAATATCAGGTAATCGATATCCGTAATCGAAATGGACTGAGAAGCAAGCTGTCTCTGTAGCTTTGCTGCAGCATCGTTCCAGTCGCGCACAAGATCGATGAGGGCAATCTTATCGCCCCGCACGATATACGCATTCAATGAAACTCCGTCCGGAATCGGCCAGATGCCTTCGAAAAGATCGCTTCCTTCGATATTGACGCTTAAACGGAAAACCCCATCGGCAAGTTCTATCGCTTTCATGTCTCCCTTCCTTGTTAGTTACAGACAGTATGCAGCAAGACCAGTATGGATATCAAGGGGAACAACGGTTCTCTCGGTAGATTGCTCATCTGCAACGATTCTACCTAGGACGCGTATGGCCATCAAAGGAAAGCGGAAAATCCACACACCTCACTCTACAAGAATAGAAATCCTCTTTAGAATTGCTGATTCATCAGACGTCTGAGTTCTCTGTCGAAAACCGCAGCGAAATCCCGCAGATTCTTCTGGTTATACTGGCTCACCTCGGGAAAAGCCAATCCACCGTCTCTGAGATCTTTCATGAAGTTTCTCACCGAAAGCCGTTCTCTGACGTTCTCCTGCGTATAGAGCACTCCTCTGTCGTTCAGAACGAGTATGCCAAGCGCCACAAGATCTGCAGCGAGCGGTATGTCCCTGGTTATGACGATGTCGCCGTGCACGACCCGTTCCTTTATGTGGCTGTCCGCCCTCCCTTCGACCGCTTCCACAACCGTCATGCTGATTGTATCTCCCTGGAGCACAGGTATTTCGCGGTTCGCCACAAACACCGCGGGAACGCGTACCCGCAAGGATGCCCGTGCAATTACATCCCGCACCTGCCGCGGGCATGAGTCGGCATCAACCCATATGGTCATATGTAACGAGTGTAGCCGGTAGGGGGAATATGGTCAACAACAGGCCGATCGCACCGGACTCACCATTGAGAACGAAGCCGTTCTTTTCTGGGAAGCGTTTTTTTCTTTCCGTTCTCATCGACATGCACGAACGTAATGTTCGTATGAAACACCGCCTTCTCTGCCGTGGCCCCAGGTTCATCCGCGAATACAGCGACCGAATAGGTTATAGAAGTTTCTCCCTGTCTGAACGGGAGAATATTAAACCGTAAAATGGTACCGTTCACGACCGAGTTTTCAAATTCGATATTATTCATGGCACGGGTGACCAGCCTGCAGCCCGGGAAGTCCCGCGAAGCCACAAGCCATGCGAACTCGTCCACCCATGCGAGCATGGCTCCACCGAAAAGGTATCCGTGGTGTGTCAAATGTTCCTGTCTGACTATCGCGTAATTGTCCATGGAACACTTCCTTCTCCGAGCATATAAAAAGTGAGCGACAAGGACAATCCCTTGACCGCAGAAGTTTCGCCGGTCTATGGTGTTGAGCGAGACGCATGAAAAACAACTCCCAGAACCATATCATCCAGCTTGCAGGCATAACCGTACCGTTCTCCCTCACCTTCGGAAAACAGCGGAAATTCCTCACCATCCGGATCGGCCGGGACGGCGCTGTGCGAGTATCAGCTCCAGCAGGAACGCCGTATCAAAAGATAACGGAATTCATGAAAAAAAAGGGGGCCTGGCTTGTCAAGCATATCCGAAAGGCGGAAAATCTCAGAGAGCAGGTGAATCCCCTCGAGTCGGTGCTATACAAAGGAGAATTGTATCCGATTGAGCTAATCATCTCTTCCGGAAAACGACTAACCGTCGCTTTGGATCAAATCCGAAAGAAGATAACCGTCTTTGTCCATACGAAGGCGGATACAGAAACCGCCCTGAAAACCTGGCTTCGGGCAGAAGCACGCGCATTGCTCTCAGCGGAAACAAGGAAAATATCCGAAACGCTCGGAATCCCCTTCGGCACGCTGTACCTCAGGAATCAACGATCGCGGTGGGGAAGCTCCTCGGGGAGGGGCAACATATCTCTGAACTGGCGCCTCGTCATGGCTCCTGAAGAGGTTCGACGCTATCTCATCATTCACGAGCTTTGCCATCAGAAGCATTACAATCACTCACAACGCTTCTGGAAGGAAGTAGCAGTACACTGTCCTGCTTACAAGGTTTGCGACCGCTGGCTCAAGAAACATGCGGTTCTGACAGAGCTGTTCCGATAAAGACGTTATTCTTTTTTGAGAAGTTTCTGGATGATCTTCGTATTATCCAACAGGGCACTCAGACCCAAGTTTTGATGAAGCCGAGCTATGGTCGTAGCGAAGAGGCTCGAAATATTGGTGGAAACGTACCATTCCTTGCCGAGGAGTCTCTCCTCATGATGCACTGCATTGGTTCCTATGATCCGCGTAAAAAGCCCTTTTTTGTACGCCTCGTCGAAATGTTCGACTGCATTGCCCGTGAAAAACGGAAGGCTCACCGCACAATAAATGCTTTTGGCCCCCATATCCTTTATATAGCTCATGGCTTTGAGCATGGTACCGCCGGTTCCGAGCAGGTCGTCCGCCATGAAAACAGTCTTGCCCTGAACGGAACCGAGCAGTTTCATGCTCGAAATATTGCTCTCCGCAGCGTCTTTGCTCACCTTGGAATAATCGCGTTCCTTGTAAATCATGGCAAGGGGTTTCGTCAGGCTCGAGGCATAGTACTTATTTCTGTCCACTGCACCGGTATCGGGAGCGACAACGACCAAGTCGTCGCTTTTCAAATCCACCATGCAGCCAAGCTTTTTCAGAATTTGATAGGATGCGTGGAGGTTTTCGAGCCTGAGGTGATGAAAGCTGTTTTCTATATCCCGCGCATGGATATCGAGCGTTATGATGCGGGATACACCGAGATATTCGAGCATCTGGCCGAACCTCGCGGCAGTGAGCCCTTCTCTGCCCTTTTTCTTGTGCTGTCTGGAATACGGATAGGTCGGCAGTACCACAGTGATGCTGTTCGCCCCTGCCTGCTGCGCCGCATCGATCGTCACGAACAATGTGAAGATGTGATCGTTCACCGACAGGCTTCGCGATTCGTCGCTGCAGTTCACGCAAAGCGGATAATGGTTTTCCACATCCTGAACTATGAAAAGGTCCATGCCTCTCACGCTGGAGAGTATTTCGGTCTTGAACTCTCCATTCGCAAAACACGTGAAACGCGCATCGATTGCAAAATTCGGAGATCTGTAGCCGTCCACTCCTGCAGCCTTATGGACTTTGGACATCCGGATATCGGTCGCTAAATTGATCTCGCGGATGACTTCCTGCTTCGAGAGCCCATAACGCTGGACGAGCAGATCGGTCTGTTTCCAGAATTTTTTCCGATATATTTTCTTTAAATGATAAATAATCTCCGCAGCGAATCGAGCGCCGCCTGGACACGCTATGATGCCGAGACTCGTGGGTTTTGTAAAACTCATTCTGATTCCTTACGCTGTGGGAAGCATACCATTTTTTCTCTGTTCAGGTCAAGAACAGAGAATTACCATCAAAATATCTAAAATCTATAGTATTTTCATAGGTACAAGAAAATGCTATACTGGAAAGAGTGAGGAAAAAAACATTTTTATGGAGGACAGTATGCTTCAAGATACAGGATCGCCTAGTGCGATCAGCTATGTAAAAAAACGCGAAACCAGGAAAACCGCTCTGAAGGAACATGTGCAACTCATCCTGGAATCCAATTACAAAATGGATATGAATACCATAGAAAAAATACTCGATACGTATTTCTCCGACAACTTTCTCCCTTCCTGGTATTACCACAGCCACAGTGCAGCGGAAATCGCAAACCATGTATTCATCACATCTCAGCTGTTGAATGCGGACACCGAATACCTCGAACACGTGAGCGACGATGGCAAAGCCATTACCTATTTTGTGAATGTCGGCCAGGACTTCCCGGGGAAACTCGCCCGAATCGTCAAAGAGAATATCGATATGGGAATAGTCACGTACGATTCGGTAAAAACCCGATCCGGAATCCGGATAGTCACGATCGAACGGGGGGGGCGTCAGGCTTTTACCTTGAGCACCCAGGAATTGATGGAAGTGGAAAAACTCAAGCAGGAAGTCAGGCAAAACGGAAAAGAATTGGGATATCAATATACGGAAGATTTTCTGAAATGTCTTCCGCTGAACTATTTGAATGAAGAGCTGAACAGCTACTCGTTTCCGCGGCGTATTTTCAGACATCAAAAGGTGTATGAACAAGTGCGGAAACTGAATTCCTCTTTCATAGGAGCCGAAGACTCTTCCCGCGACATCGACGACGAAAAAATCGACGCTGTCGAAAAACGTATCATATTCGGCATCGTGAATCCGGACAAAGAAGTACCACTTAAGGCGCTCGATGTTTTTCAGTCGAACGGCATAAACCTAAAACGCTCGTACTTCGATATTTTCGAATCCGAGGACGTGAAGGACAGCGTAGGGATTCTTTCTTTTTACGTCAAAGAAGATGTGAACTTCGATAAGGTAAAAGAAGGATTGAGCACGATTCGAACAACGGTACAACCGGAAAAAACGAGCGAACGCCATATAGTCGAAGCGAAGCTGGAAAAAATCATCCGCGATTTCAGTTCGAATCGGATCACTGAAGCCGAAATGGGAAAATACGTTGCGGAGCTGCAGTCGTTCGTGAAACAGAATAAAGATGTGACGCAGAAAACCGAGCTCTCTATTTTCCTGCTCAACGCGATAACCGACCTCATGGAGGCAGTCGCTTTTCTCGACCTCGACAAGAGCGTAAAAATCTTGCATGCGATCCTGAAGTTCGACGCATTCGACGAGTTCTGGGTGGAGCGCGAGTTGGAAGGAGATGTCAAAAACACAGAAGGCTATAGAACAAAGCACAATTCGGCCCGCGGTACGAACAAAGGGGGCTTGCGCATCGACAACATAGTCGAATTCGCGGAAGTCTCCGCCCTCGCATTCATGATGACCTGGAAATGCGCCCGCTCCAAGATCCTGTTCGGAGGAGGCAAGGGCGGTCTCAAGATAAACCCTGCTGACTTCAAAGGCAAAAAACTCGATTTCTTCAACACGCTTGCCAACTTCGGACGGTACCTGTTCCTCGTTTCAGGACCGATGAAAGATGTTCCTGCAGGCGATGTAGGATGCGGACCTGTGGAAATCAGCCATATGTTCGAGGGCTTTAAATCGACGCTCCACGATCTGTCGAAAATGGTGTACGGGTACAAGCAAGGCGCTTCGTTCATCGGCAACAAGGTCATTTCCATGGAAGAGGCGCGGAGGATGCTCGCAGAACATTTCAATATCGACTACATGGACAAGCGGTTCGTCAGAGAGCTCGTCAATAACGAAAAGTATCTCGAATTAGTCGCAGCTGCACAAATAACAGGCAAGCCGTTCATGGGCATCGAATGCCGCGGAGGAGCAACGGGAAGAGGGCTCTGCTATTCTACCCTCGCTATTGTGACAAAAAAATTCCTCGATGGGGAGTGGGATCCCGATATCGCCCTGACCGACGAAGAAACGATGCTTCTGAAAAAAGCGGCATCGATCAAAGAAACGACATTCATCGAGAAAGGAGGCGACGATATACTCACGGACAAGGAATGGAACGTTCTGGAAAAAACCGTATACAAAAAACTGCTCCGGAATAAGACCGTCGTGGTTCAAGGTTCCGGAAAAGTCGGAGGTTCCACCCTCGAAGAGATGAAACAGTTTGAGATCAACGTCATTGCGGTAGCGGACAAAGACGGAGCGGTCATAGGGGATCATCTGGATATAGACGAACTCCTCGAAGCTGCCAAGAAAACGGGAACAGTCATCGGAGTGAAAAAGAACGTCAAAGAGGTGATAACCGGAATACGGGGAGGAACCGACGTACTCGAACTCGCCTGCGACATTCTGATACCTGCAGCACTGGAGAACACGATAACAGTGCATAACGCGGATAGAATACGGGCGAAAGTCGTGGTGTGCGGAAGCAACGGGCCGAACACTTCGAAAGCGGAAGCGATTCTCCACAAAAACGGAGTGGCGGTGGTATACGACTTCCTCGCAAACGGCGGAGGAGTCACTGCTTCGTATTTCGAATGGCTCAGGAATCTCACCGAACGGTTCGCATATGAGGCTGTGCATATCAAGAAACAGGAGTTCAATATCGACATCATGGATCCGTATATCATGCCGGAGTTCAAGAACAGGATAAAACGCATCCTTTCAGCGCCCGAATCCGCAGAGATCACGATGCAATGGAACCTCTTACTCAGAGATATCATGTTCGCCGCTGTGAACGAAGACTACGATGCCGCAAAACAGCACGGT
>CAZWAS010000094.1:0-16294 GCA_964631915.1 uncultured Spirochaetales bacterium
CAACCGCCCAGGTTCCTAAGCTTATGCAAGCCCAGTTTTTCCCGCGTTCCAGCACGGGAATTCCTGCGAACGCCGAAGCGGTGTCGTGACTCGCAGGAGCTATGACTGGGATAGGCGATATTTCGAGTTCTGCGCATACTTCTTTCTGCACCGCACCGATTCTGGTACCAGGGAGCACAGGAGTGTCGAAGAGGAATCTCGGAACACCGATTCTATCTATGATTTCGTATTCCCATGTTTTTTCGACCACATTGAAAAGCAAGGTGGTGGTCGCATTCGTATACTCGTTGCACATCTCGCCCGAAAGGAAATAATTCAAGAGATCAGGCATCTGCAGAAGCCGCTTCGCGCCTTCGAGCTCGGGCGCATTGTCGAGTTTCATGGCGTACAGATGAAACGCTCCCATAATGGATATGAGAAACATGCCCGAAAAAGCGAACATGCGCTGTTCGTCCGCCACATTTTTGAAGAACTCAGCGCTTACACTGTTGCGTCTGGCATCGCGGTAATGCACCGGATTAGCGAGGAGCTTTCCCCGTTTGTCGATCAGACCGAAGTCCACGCCCCAGGTATCTATGCCGAGGGAGCCGATATCCGCATCGGCTTTGAACGCCTTCTGTAATCCGATTTTCACTTCGGAATACAGCCTGAGGATGTCCCAATACCAAGTGCCCGAAGCAAACACCGGCCTGTTGTCGAATCTGTGCACTTCTTCAAGCTTCACGGTTTTTCCGTCGAACCGCGCACGCAGAGCCCTGCCGTTGCTCGCTCCGAGATCGAATATCAGAAAGTTCTTGGTTTTCATATGCTCCTCAAAATAATGCGAGGCTGTCCCGCCTGAGCGGAACAGCCTCCTACGGTTCGAGAAAACGCTATTTTTTCTCTTTCATCTGATCCACTTGCTTCTGCTCGAATGCAGCGATGCTGTCCGGCGTGAGAAGAGCAACTTCCACAGGCACGGTCGCGTCGTCGTACTTCTTGCCCTCGAATATCTCCTTGAGAATTTTCACTGCCTGATATCCGATGAGGTAGGGTTGCTGAGCGATGGTTCCGGAAAGAATTCCTTCCTTTATCGCTTGTATCTCTTCCGGGTCTCCGTTGTATCCCATGCTGAATATCTTCTTGCCAGCCGCCTTTATCGCGTTAGCTGCTCCAACCGCTTCGCGTCCGCTCGCGAAGAATACGCCCGCCACATCCGGAGCCTTTGACATGATCTGCTGCATAGTATCGTAGCCGCCCTCTGCGCTCGGGGTTTCCACAACGAGGTCTGCGACGATTTCGTATCCGAGTTCTTTCGCCTTTGCTCTGAATCCCTCGCAGCGCTGTCGCGCATAGGTCCACTGCGGTTTCACATCTCCGCACCCGACCTTCTTGGGGCCGCCCGCAGCTTTGATGAGCTTATCGAGATACTCCATGGCCATCTGGCCGCCCTGGTAGTTGTTCGAAATGAGCAAAGCATTCACCGGGCCGGATTTTCCGATATCGGCACACACGACCGGAATATTGGCCTTTTTCGCGTTTTCGACAGCAGGACCTATGGCACCCGGATCCACCGGAGTAATAACGATACCATCCACTTTCTGTCCGACCAGCGTATTGATGTCCTGAACCATTTTCACCGGATCGGAGTTCTGATCCAGCATGGTATACTTGTATCCGAGGTCCGTGCACGCATCGCGAACTCCTTTTTCGACTGCCTGGAAGAATGTGTACTGCATTGTCCATAGTGCGAATCCTATGGATTTCTGCTTTCCGGCTGCAGTTCCCTCTTTCTGTCCTCCTGCGAATACCGTGAATGCGGGTATCAGCACGAGAAGGATGAGGATCGTCAACAATCTTTTTCTCATATCCTTTCTCCTTTTAAAAACGTTCCTACGGGTAAACTACCCGTTCCTTACTGCGTTTCTCTTTGCCCGAGCAGCGCGTATTTGAGCCTGTTCAGGGCAACAGCAAAGATGAGTACCGCTCCAGTGGCCACGAATTGCCAGTAGGAGTTAACCTGCACAATGCCGAGCCCGTTCCGTAAAAACGTGATGATGAGGGCTGCAAAAAAAGCACCGATGAGGTTCCCGCTTCCTCCGCTCAAGGCGGTTCCACCGAGAACCACTACGGTGATAACCTGAAACTCATAATCTTGTCCCATGAGGCCAGGATTTGCGCTTCCGAGATTTGCAGAATGTATGATGGAAGAAATACCCACGAAGAACCCTAAGAGGGTGAACACAGCGAGCTTTATCGCGTCCACGCTTATGCCGGAAAGCCGTGCAGCTTCCTTCCGCGACCCCACTGCGAGCACAAACCTGCCGAAAGGAGTCTTTCGGAGAAGTAAGTATCCGATGAGAAAGCAGAACAGCATAAGGATGATGGGAAACGGAATTCCCGCTATGTCCCCGTTTCCAAGGAATAGCCAGAATCGGTCTTTAATGTAGATCGGCGCATTGTTCGAATAGATGAATGCGAAGGCTCTGTAGATGAATAGCATGCCTAACGTGGTTATGAATGCAGGAATGCGCAGCTTCGTGACGAAAATGCCGTTGACGAAACCGAATGCCGTAGCTATCAGAATCACTATCAACACCGCCCACCCCATGATCGATGGCGCAAGCGATGCTCCTATGACTCCCGAAAGAGCGAGCATCGAACCTATGGAAATATCAAAATCTCCCGTCATGATGACGAAAGCCATACCTATCGCAGCAATTCCCACCAACGCGGTAAATTTGATGTTGCTGATGATATTGTAAGGCGTCCTGAACACCGGAGAAATGACCGAGAATATCACGATCGTGACGAGAAAAAGACTGGGCAACACTATCCAGTCCCATCTGGCTGCGATGCGCTGCTTCGCTGTGAGTTTTCGTTTTTCGCTCATACTTTGATCCCCTTTGTGCGCGCGGCCTCGAGGTATCTTCTCCGAATGCCGTCGATGAACAGAGCGAATATAAGCACGAGCCCCACAGAAAGCATCTGATAATAGATCTGTACACCGATGAGGTTGAGCCCGTAGTAGACCATGGATATGAAAATACCGGCGAAAAGCGTTCCCCACAGATTACCTCTGCCTCCCGAAAGGCTCGTACCGCCCAGAATCGTCACGGTCAGAGCCGTGAGTACGAAGCCCGGGGAAATCGTCGGAATACCGATCAGCGTCTGGGACGTGCGTATGGTGCTGACCACTCCTGCGGTGAAAGCGATGAGCACGTAGACCATAGTCTTCACGAGATCCACATTGAGGCCGGAAATTTTAGCCGCGTTCTCGTTGGAACCCACGGCGCTCACATGCCTGCCGAATGAAGTGTGGTACAATACGAAATAGAACACGATGAAAAAAAACAGCATGATGTAGATGGGAGTGGGGATGCCGAGAAGTTTTCCCGTTCCTACTTCCATGAAGCTCTTCTCGTTTATCACGATCTGCTTTCCGCCCGCCACGAGGAGAGCTACGCCTTTGAAAATCATCATGGTGGAGAGCGTTGTGATGAGCGGATTGACTTTGAGCTTAGATATGATGGTTCCATTTATGAGGCCGATCCCTGAGCCGATGAGAATCGCGAACACGATGGCGAGCGGAAGGCCGGTTGCAGGAATGAATAGTGCTATGCACACGCTCACCAGAGACATGATGGATTCGATCGAAAGATCGAATCCGCCGCTCGTGATCGCAAACGTCATGCCGAACCCCACGATCGCGGCATAGGTTCCCTGAGCTACAACATTCAGTAGAGTGTCCGGCTTCAAGAAATTGGGAGAGGCTATGGCGAGAAAAACGGAGCCCACGAATATGAAAATGAATATTCCTATTTTTTCGTACAGTTTCAGAAACTTGATCATGCTCTACATCCTTGGCCTAGTTTGAGTTTCCGTTCTGGTTGTTCGCTCCCGTATGTCCGATCTGGGCCGCCACGAGCTTCTCTTCATCCATGGATTGCCTGTCGAACTCCGCTGTCAGCTTCCCTTTGTACAGAACCAGGCATCTGTCCGGAAGGTTCACGAGTTCGGGAAGCTCCGAGGAAGTGAACAGAATCGCCATTCCTTTATCCGCAAGTTCGCGCATGATGCGGTGAATTTCCGCCTTTGCGCCTACGTCTATGCCTCTGGTCGGTTCCGACAGGATGAGAACCTTGCAGTCCGAAAGAAGCGTGCGCCCAATTATCACCTTCTGCTGGTTCCCCCCGCTCAGATATATGATCTTCTGGGTGTAATGGGCGAGCTTGATATCCAGTTTTTCCCGCATGGATTCGAACCTGCGTATTTCTTCCTTCTGCCTGATGAAAATCCCCTTCAACTGCGTCAGATATCTGACAATAATAATCGATATATTATGAAGAACCGAAAGCTCGGGTATAATCCCCGAATTTTTTCTGTCGTCCGTCACGTATCCAATGCCGAGTTTGATCGCATCTTTCGATTTTCTTATCTTCACCCGCCGTCCTTCGAAAAAAATCTCCCCTTCCTTCGGAGGAATTACGCCGTAGAGCGACTGGAGAAGGGTGTGTACTCCCGAACCGAGAACTCCCGCGAATCCGAGTATCTCTCCTTTATACAACTTGAAACTCACGTTCTCGACATGATCCGCTATGGAATAGTTTTTTACCTCCAGAAGCACTTCGGGCTGCGTTCCCCCGTCGGTGCGAGCGTTGAAATAATCCTTCACTACTTTTCCGACCATCATTTCGATGATCTCTGCCTCGTGCGTAAGAGCGGTTTCCTTGGTGCCGATGATTCTTCCATCCCTAAGCACGGTGATGCGCTGGGAGAGCTCGAAGGCTTCTTCGAGTCTGTGGGAAATGTAGATAATGGAAACTCCGCTTTCTTTGAGTTTTTTTATCACCTCGAAAAGCTTTTTCACCTCTTTCGCCGTGAGGGTCGCAGTTGGTTCGTCCATGATGATGAGCTTCGAATCGAAGGACAGCGCCTTTGCAATTTCCACCATCTGCCGTTCCGCAACGGTGAGATCGGATATGTATTTTTTCGTGTTGATGTCGCAGTCTAGCCTACAGAGCACTTCTTTGGCGTCGCGGTTGAGCTTTTGCCAGTTGATGAAGAGATTCCCCAGTAGTTTCGGTTCTCTTCCGATGAAGATGTTTTCCGAAACAGAAAGGTCCGGAATGAGATTGAACTCCTGATATATGACCGAAATTCCGCTTTCTATGGATTGTTGGGTGGAATAGAACATCCGTTCTTTTCCATCAAAAATCAACCGCCCACTGTCGGGAAGGTGTACGCCGCCCAAGATTTTGATAAGCGTGCTTTTCCCTGCTCCGTTTTCCCCAACCAACGCTACAACTTCGCCTTTTTTAACATCGAAATCCACATGATCGAGAGCCAACACGCCTGGAAAGCTCTTGCTCACCTGTATCAACTGTAGAATCGTTCCCTGCTGTTCCATCGCATACCTGCTCGGAAAAAAATTTACTTTATTTCTTTAAAACTCATAAATTTGGTAACTAAGTTTCTTCTTCAATCTTAAAGCATATTTCCCATTTGTCAACTTTTTTTCCTTGCAAAAGGCGCGTTCGCAACTGTTTTAGCTTTTGTCGAGCATGATGAGAAAATTCTTCACAGGCACGTAATTGGCGATAGTGTTACCGGTGCCGAGGCAATACCCGCCTCCGGCCCAGGCATAGAGGTTGCGCACACATGAAGAACGTAGGGGCTGCCGGACCCGTGCGTAAGACTCGCGACCAACTCCTCATGCTCCCTGGCCAGTCCCCCTGTTGTCGAAAAAACGCAGCGCATTCATACCTGCACGTTTCGCCGCTTCTATACCCGCTTCCGAATCCTCGACAACAATACAGCCTTCTGGTTTCACTCCGAGCCGCTCAGCTGCGCAGAGAAACAGGTCGGGGTTCGGTTTCCCTCGCTTCACATCCTCTGCAGAGACTACTGCATCCGCCTCGATTCCAAATCGTTTCATCACAGGCACTATCGACGGTTTCGAACTTCCCGAGGCAATCGCCGCCGGAATGCCCGAGCGCCTCAGCATGTGCAGCAAGGATATGTTGCAGTCAACAGGTTTGACCAGATCGAGTCTGTTCTGACTTATCTCCCCCTTGCGTTTGTATATGGCGTCGATTTCTTCGGGTGTCGGCCGCTTTCCCGCTTTTTCGCAGAAATACTGGATCTGCTCCCTACCGGTCATGCCTGCCTGATAGTAGAATTGCTTTTTGTCTATGGGAACGCCAACTTCTTCGAGTGCCTGCTTGTAGCAAGCGAAATGGACTTCCATGGTATTCACTAGCACCCCGTCGAAATCGAAAATGTATGCGCAAAAAACAGACATAGTCATATTCCTTGCATGGCTGAACGCACCGCTGCGACGATTGCTTCGGTATCCGGAATCACTGCCGATTCACAGGGCGGAGCAAAGGGAATCGGTGTGTCCGGTACGCAGACCCGTTTTACAGGGGCCTGGAGAGAGAAGAGGGCGTCTGTAGCTGCGAAAGCCGCGATTTCGGCCGAAAAACCGCAGGTGTGCACATCCTCGCTCGCTACTACGAGTCTCCCCGTCTTTTCAAGGGAGGATACAAAAGCGGCCCTGTCCAAGGGAACGAGGGTCCTCGGATCCACCACTTCCACTTCTATCCCTTCTGCGGAAAGTGTTCGAGCCGCTGCAAGGGCTTTATGTACCAAAAGACCGGTCGCTACGACCGTCACATCCCTTCCTTGCCGTTTTACGTCCGCCACACCAAGAGGAATCGTATACTCTTCGTCCGGTGCGCTCAGGTATGCCTCTCCCAGACCGTCAACCGCGGTTTTCGCTTTCCCGCCAGGCGATGCGCCGCCGTAGAGGAGTTTATGTTCGAGGAAAACCACGGGGTTATTGTCTCGTATCGCACTTTTGAGCAATCCTTTTGCGTCATAGGGTGTGGACGGCATGACGACTTTCAGCCCCGGACAGTGCATGAACCAGGCTTCGAGGGATTGCGAATGCTGAGCAGCACGGCCCGTGGCCCCGAACGAAGCCCTTACAACCATGGGCACAGAAACCTGACCGCCCATCATGAATCGCATCTTAGCTGCCTGGTTGCAGAGCTGGTCCATACCGCACGCTATGAAATCGTTGAACTGTATTTCGGCCACGGGCCGCAAGCCCGTCATGGCGGCTCCTACGGCCGCTCCGATTATGGCGATCTCGGAGATAGGTGTGTCTTTCACCCTGCGCTCCCCGAACATCTCGTACAGCCCTTCGGTTACGCGGTATGCGCCTCCGAACACAGCTATATCCTCTCCGAGAAGCACAACGTTTTCATCCCGCTGCATCTCTTCGATGAGAGCCCGTCGCAATGCGAGAACCATCTTGTGCGAAGGCATCGATACCCCCCTACTCAGGCAAAAATATATTGTTTATAATCTTCCGGCTCGCACGCAGGACTGGATTCCGCGAATACCACAGCCTCCTCGATGCGTGCGTCTATGCTCTTTTCGAGCACTGTAAGTTCCTCTTCGGAACATCCCATGGAACCGAGGAGAACCTCTTTCCATGCCGGAATCGGATCGCGTTTTTTCCATTCTTCGACTTCTTCCTTCGTCCGGTAATTGGCAGGTTCGAACCGGGAATGGCCTTTGAACCGGTACGTCTTGCATTCCAGAAGCGCAGGCCCTTCTCCCTTTCTTGCCCTGTCTATGAAACTTTCCGCCTTGTCGTATACGTCCCGCACATCCATGCCGTCCGCTACGAGACCGGGGATCCCGTACGCGGATGCACGTACAGCGATATCCTCTATCGCCATGGCACGTCTGTAGTGCGTCGAAAATCCGTATACGTTGTTTTCGCACACGAACAGTACAGGCAATTTCCAGACGGAAGCGAGGTTCAAAGCTTCGTGGAACGCTCCTTCGTTGGATGCTCCGTCTCCGAAAAACGCGACGGATACCTGGCCTCTGTTCCTGTACTGACAGGTCCAACCGGCTCCTACGGCTATGGGAATGCCGGCTCCGACTATGGCATTAGCTCCGAGCATGCCTACCGAAAAGTCCGCTATATGCATGGAACCGCCCATACCTCTGCAGCAGCCGGTCCGCTTCGCGTACATTTCGGCCATCACAGCATTCAAATCCGCTCCCTTCGCTATGCAATGGCCGTGTCCCCGGTGCGTGCTCGTGACATAATCGTCGTTGTTCAGATGTGCGCACACTCCGACTGCGACCGCTTCTTCCCCGATGTATTGATGCATGCTTCCGGGCATGGGTTTCGTGGAAAACAGAAAAAACAGCTTCTCTTCGAACTTGCGTATCTCGACCATCTTTCCGTACAGTTTGAGCGCACTGTCTTTGGTCACTTCATTCCTCCTCCACCGCTATGAGCCTGACTGGGCAAGAATCCAATCCCACGACAGCGAGCGCCAGCACAAAGAGCGTGAAGCGCTCCTTGCTGAGTCTGTCGAGATTCGCTGCGAACTCTATGATGGGAATTCCGTGCTCCATAAGAAACTGATGATTCGGCTGATTCGGCACACCTTTTACCTCGATCCCCGATGCATCGGATCCTATCAGGTTGATTTTCTTTTCCAGCACGAGCCACCGGATCGCCTCGTGTTCGATGATGGGCCGGTCGTGGGATTTCGAAGTCCGATAATTCCGCGCGCAGTCGAAATTGAAAAGCAGCGAATCGCCTATGCGTATTTTTTCGGAAAGCGCCTCGAGCTCGGCGAGCGTAACGGAGTCCCCCGGTTTTTTGTGTCTGAAATCGAGGAGAAGTGTTTCGCACACGAGCCGTTCGAGCGGAAATGCTGCGGCATCCATACCATGTCTGTTGTGGTGATACGGAAACTCTATGTGCGTGCCGCAGTGGGAAGACATCCGGATATCCTGCAGGATGTACCAGACATCCTCATCCTTCTTGTACTGCGGATACAGATCTGTGGTATCGTGCGTTTCCAGTTCGATGTAGTATTCTTCCTTTCCCGGATACAGCGTGTGGCTCAGATCGACTAGTTTTCCCTTCATCGTCTTTCGCTCCTTTCAGCCCGATATTCTGCGCTCTGCGAATTCCTTTAGGTAGGCAGGAACTCCGCCCTACCGACCTCTCGGACGCATTGCGGAGTTCTTCGCCGCAAGCACATCCTCTCTGGTTACTATGCCAGCGGATCCTGTTCCTTTCACGGATGAGAGCTCCACCCCGAGATCCATAGCCAGCTTTCGCACCGCAGGCGTCGCTTTTACTCCTGCAACAGGCCGCTCCATCGCTCCCGCCGGGCTGCCGATCTTTTCCGGTATCTCCTGTTCTTTGCGTGCTCCTTTCCGCAGCTCTTCGCCCGGAACAGGTTCCCCCTGTTTTCCGATGTAGCCGATGACACCTCCCGGAGGGGCCTGTGCCCCTTCGCGTAAAACGATCTTGATGAGCGTACCACTCACGACCGCCTCAACATCCAGCGTCCCCTTGTCCGCCTCCACTTCCGCGACAGGATCCCCTTGCTTCACATCTTCCCCTTCTTGCCTAAGCCATCGCAGAATTGTAAGCATGGTACCCAGCTCTGCGGAATTGGGAAGCGTTATCTGAAATGCCATACTGTACTCCGTTTCATTTTTCCCGTATGCGGAGGTTTTCCTCTATGCGCCTGTTCACCATTTCGTGATCCAGCGAAAAATCGCTCTCGAGCGCTGCTAAAATGTACAAGGCGTCTATGATACAGAACTGCGCGATGCGTGAGCTCAACGCAGCGACTTTTACTTTGCTTTCCGGAAAGGATGTGCAGAAGAAGTATTCGCTCACGGAGTGTAGCGGGGAATGCATGTAATTCGCTATGCCTATGGTTTTCGCATTGTTCTGTTTCGCAAAAGAAAGCCCTTTCACGGTGATGGAAGTTCTTCCCGAATGCGCGATTCCGACCACTACATCGTGCGCTGAAACAGTCGAAGTCTGGTACAGAATTTCGGTCGGATCGTTGTACGCGAAAGCGTGAAATCCTAAAAAGGAAAATCTCATGGCAGCATCTTTGGAAATGTTGCCAGAAGAGCCGATCCCTATGAATATGAGCCGCTTGCATCCGCTTATAATCTTCGCTGCTTCTATGAGCCGGGGAATATCGATAATCTTCAGTGTGTCTTCGAGACTCTTGATATTGCCGAGAAACACTTTTTTCACGAGTTCGTCTTTCGTATCGTTAGGCGTGATGTTCTTGTAAAAGCTGTAATCGCCCGGCGCCGAATTCTTCGCGAGTTCGACTTTGAAATCCTTGAATGTATCGTATCCTATCTTTCTCACAAACCTGCTGATGGTGGCCACGCTCACCTCGCTTTCGCGCGCTATCTCGTACACTGATAGGAAAGGTATTCTGTCTTCGTTCGAGACGATGAAATCCGCAAGCTCTTTTTCGCTTTTGGAAAGGCTTTTATACAGGGACTTCATGGTGAGAATGACCCGCGACATGCATCCTCCTCTGATATAATATTTCATTTAATAACGTATTTATCGTAACATTGTTACGTTATAAAGTCAAGAGGATTATATGCATGCATTTGCCCCCTACCCTCTTCGCGCACACAGTCTGTAGTACAGCGGTACGCACACTAGCCAACAAGGAGAGCGAAAATCGACATATCGCAACTCTAACGGATAGGAGTCCGATGCCGTTCGGTGGGTGAGTTCCCGCCTTCTTATGCCCCTTTTCTGCAACAGTTCGGCCGCTATTTGTTGTATACCGTTCTTCCGCCGTCTGCGAGAATCTCCTGCCCGCATAGGTAGTCTCCCCAGGGGCTTGCGAGAAACGCAACAATCCCCGCGATATCTTCGGGTCTACCGAGTCTGCCCACAGGGATTTGGGCAATGAGCTTTTTCCTGCTTTCTTCGTCTCCGTACCGGTTTTTCAGCAGGTCCGTTTCTATGACGCAGGGATGTATGATATTCGTAAGTATGCCTTTTTTGAGGTACGTTCTGCAGAGATAGGACATAATGCCCTTCAGAGCTGCTTTTGCAGCAGCGTAGTCTATGGCTCCTCCTCCGCCATCATACACTGCGGAAGATCCGATGAGTATGATTCTACCGTACCCTGCGGCAACCATGGGTCCGAGCGCAGCTCGGACTCCGTAGAACGAAGAGGTGAGGTTTATATCTATGAACTCTCGCCATGTATCGTCGGATATCTCGGATGGAGGCCGTGCTATGTTCTTTCCCACATTGCATACGAGAATATCGAGCTTTCCTCTCTCCTTCACGATGCTGCCCACGAGTTCGTCCGTGCTCCGAGAATCGAGTGCGTCCGTTGCAACTGCTTTCGCCTCTCCGCCGTGGTCCTTTATGGAAGCGAGAAGGGTTCCGATCCTTGCGCCATATTCGGGATTTCCCGTATGCGTGAATACCGTATATGCCCCTGCCTTACACATGGTTTCGGTTATCGAAGCGCCGATACCCCTGCTTCCCCCGAGTACGAGCGCTGTTTTTCCTGAAAGATCTATTGTGAGCATGTAGCACCTCCAGATATCCGGTCTCCAGAACAAGACAAATAATATCATAAAATGTCATTATATATCAACAAAGCCTTTGATGCACCATACAGACAGGCACACCATTCCGTGCTCGTCGAGGCTTCCTCTGCTCCTCCTATAAAAAAGGGCTGCCTTTCGGCAGCCCTACGATCACTTCGTATACAGCGGTCGGTGTTTGTAGTGCGTGTGTAGTAGCTTGTGCGATCGTTCGCTCAAGGGTTTACCCAGAAATTCTTCATAGAGCTTTTTGATCGCAGGGTTGTGATGGGAGCACCGTATTTCGCTCTGGTTGTCGTCTTTGTACAAGCCTTCGGCCCGTTTCTTCCTGAGCTCGTCCGTAGCTCCATAAGGCTGCCCGCCCCCGCCTACGCATCCGCCCCTGCACGCCATCACTTCGATGAAGTGATACGGCGGCTCTTTGCCCTGCGCACGTGCTTCTCTGACCCGCTCAAGCACGGTCGAAACGTTGCTCATGGTATGTGCCACTGCAACGCGCACCTCCTTGCCTGCAATAGGGACCTTAGCTTCCTTGACCCCCTCGAGTCCGCGTACATCGGTGAAATTCACTTCCTTGAGCTCATCGCCCGTTATCAAATGGTAAGCGGTCCTGAGAGCTGCTTCCATAACTCCGCCGGTGGCGCCGAATAGGGTCCCTGCGCCCGTGTATATGCCGAGCGGATCGTCCGCCTTCTCGTCCGGAAGATTCGCAAAATCTATTCCCGATGATTTAATCATTTGCACGAGCTCGCGCGTGGTGAGGGATACGTCTATGTCCTGCTGGCCGGATGCGAACATCGTTTCGCTCCGCGCGATTTCGAACTTCTTCGAGGTACAGGGCATGATGGATACCATATAGATGTTTTTGGGATCAAGTCCTTTTTTCTGCGCATAATGCGTTTTCGTAAGCGCTCCGACCATCATCTGGGGAGATTTCGCAGTGGAAAAATTTGGAATCATGTCCGGGTAATACTTTTCCATGTAGTCCACCCACGAAGGGCAGCAACTGGTTATGAGGGGGACATCCCCCTGGCCGTGGGCGAAGCGTTCCACGAACTCCGTCCCTTCTTCCATAATCGTGAGGTCAGCCCCGAAGTTGGTGTCGAATATCGCATCAAAACCGAGCCGTTTCAGTGCCGCATAGGTTTTTCCCGTAAGTACCGTACCGTAGGGGAATCCGAAAGCCTCGCCTATGGCGACGCGCACGGCAGGAGCTATCTGCACCACGCAGTGTTTCGTCTCGTCCCTGAGCGCTTCCCACACGAAGGAAGTCTGGTCATTGGCGTATATCGCACCCACAGGGCAGTGCGCGTTGCACTGACCGCATTTGATGCAGGGGCTGTCGTTGAGGAGCACATCCCCCGCAGGAGCGATTCTCGTTCCTTCGCCTCTTCCGAGGAACTCGAGGGCCCACACGTTCTGCATGGTCTGGCATACATTGGCGCACCTGCCGCAGAATATGCACTTCTCCGGATTGAGCACGAGCGAGGGGGTGGACTTGTCTACAGGCAGGTTCCGCAAGCGCTGTTCGAAACTGATCTCCCGTATGCCGAACTCCGCAGCCAGTTTCTGGAGCTCGCAGTTCTGATTCCTCGGACACGCGAGACAGTCGTTCGGATGCGTGGACAGAATGAGCTCTATGACGGTCTTTCTCACTTCCACGATCTCCGGATCATGGGTGATGATTTTCAGCCCTTCGGATACAGGAGTAGAGCATGCTCGTATCATTTTCGGCGAACCTTCCACCTTCACGACGCAGATACCGCATGCGGCCCATGCAGGAAGGTCCGGATGATAGCAGAGGGTGGGAATTTTCACTTGCACCCGCTTTGCAGCTTCGAGGATGGTTATTCCGTCCTCTACTTGTTCCTCTATACCGTTGATATGTATCTTTACAGTTTTCACTGGTTCCTCCTGATTAACCTTATCTCTTATACACTGCGTCGAATTTGCACGCAGCGTAGCACTCTCCGCATTTGATGCACAGGCTATGATTTATATCGTGAAGCTTGCGCCGTTCGCCCGTTATGGCCTGCACCGGGCATTTCCTCGCCGCAGCCCACGCACTTGTCCGCCAAGATGTGATAGGTGATGAGTTCCTTGCATTTCTTCGCAGGACAGCGCTGATCCTTGATGTGCGCCATATACTCGTTTTCGAAATAATGAAGGCTCGACAACACTGGGTTCGGTGCAGTCTGGCCGAGACCACAAAGCGCGGCTCTTCGCATTGCCTGGCCTATGCGTTTCATCTTCGGAATATCATCGGGTTCGCCTTTGCCCTTGCTGATGCGGTCGAGGATATTGTACAACTGCCTGCCTCCGATTCTGCACGGAGCGCATTTACCGCAGGATTCCTCAACCGTGAATCCGAGATAGAACTTCGCCACATCCACCATGCAGTCGTCCTCGTCCATGACGATCATGCCACCGGAACCCATAATTGTCCCCAGTTTTTGCAGGTGCTCGTAATCGATGGGAGTATCGAGGTAGTCCTTGGTGATCATGCCGCCGGAAGGGCCGCCGGTCTGAACCGCCTTGAATTCCTTTCCTCCTTTGATGCCCCCGCCTATGTCGTAGATGATGTCGCGCAGCGGAAGACCCATGGGAACTTCAACGAGCCCGGAATTGTTGATTTTTCCGGTAAGGGCGAAGACTTTCGTCCCTTTGGATTTCTCGTTGCCGATCTTAGAGAACCACTCTCCTCCGCGGTTTATGATGACCGGGACACTCGCCCAGGTTTCCACGTTATTGATAACAGTCGGTTTTCCCCAGAGCCCTTTGTCCGAGGGGAAGGGCGGTCTCGGTATGGGCATGCCGCGCTTGCCTTCGATCGACGCGAGGAGCGCCGTTTCTTCTCCGCACACGAAGGCTCCTGCTCCGAGGCGGATTTCGATATCGAAATTGAACCCGCTCTGCAAGATATTCTCTCCCAGAAGACCATACTCGGTCGCCTGCGCTATGGCGATCTCGAGCCTCTTTATCGCAAGCGGATACTCGGCACGTATATAGATGAATCCCTTATGCGCACCCACGGTGTACCCTGCAATAGTCATGGCTTCGAGGATGGAATGGGGATCGCCTTCCAGCGTGCTCCTGTCCATATACGCACCTGGGTCTCCTTCGTCCGCGTTGCACACCACGAATTTCTCGTCGCCTTGGGCTTCCTTGGTGAGATTCCACTTCATCCATGTGGCGAACCCCGCTCCACCTCGGCCTTTGAGGCCCGCGGTCTTCAGCTCGTTTATCACATCTTCCGGCTTCATTTGGAAAAGTACTTTTTCGAGAGCCGCATACCCTTCCCGGGCTATGTACTCGTTGATGTCTTCAGGGTTGATCACTCCACAGTTCCTGAGCACGATGCGCACCTGTTTTTGATAAAAGGGCATATCCTCTTCTTTCGTCACTTTTTTCGCATCGTCGCCGCGGTACAGAAGCCGTTGCACGACACGTCCCTTCACGACATGTTCCTCGACGAGCTCCTTGGCGTCTTCGGGTTTCACTCTGACGTAAAAGGATTCCTCGGGCAGAATCTTCACGATCGGCCCCTGTTCGCAAAATCCGAAACAGCCTGTTTTTACGACTTGAACCTCTTCCTTTATCCCTTGTGCCTCGCACTCCCGGATGAGGTTCTTGTATATGTCGTCCGCTTTGCTCGACTCGCACCCGGTGCCGCCGCAAACCAGAATGTAATGATGAAATTTCATTTCGTTCCTCCCTGGCGCTTTTTGAGAATATCCGCAGCCGGTTTGTCAAAAATGTGGTTGTTGAGCAGGATTTTCCCCAGGATGTGCTTGCGCACTATCTTTACTGCGGTCTCGGTATCGACATTGCCGTATATCACATTCGGCATGTCGGGCATGACGACCTCGACGGTCGGCTCCGCATAACAGAGCCCCATGCAGCCGGTCTGTTTCACCAGAGCATTCTTCACATTCTGCTCGTCAAGCTCCCGTATGAACGTGTTCATCACATCTTTCGCACCAGCAGCTATGCCGCAGGTTCCCATCCCCACGATAATTTCTATGTTTTTGTCGTCTGTGATGCGTTTCTCCATATCTTTCTGTTTCGTGTCTAAATGGTCTTATTAATTGTGAGTGACAGGTGTAACATCCTTCCCGAACATAAATATCTCTGCCTAATAATTCAAGAGGTGAATATGGTTGAACGCTTGTTATTGTCGGAACATTAGATTTAATGACAATCATAGGTATAATTTCAACAGCTCCACCAATAACAACAACTATTATTGTTCCAATTAGGAAGGGGATAGGTTTTCTTTCCAGCCAACGATGGCGTTTTTCACCTTTTGCATTATATTGAGGCGAAAGTGGAGGTGCCTCAGCAGGTTCATTTTTCAGGAATTTACCTTGAGTCATTGTTCTTATTATGTTATAGAAAAACAAAATTATACCTGTTAGATATAATAAACCGCCTATTGACCTGAGAATATACATCGGAACAATTTTGGTTACAGTCTCAAGGAAATTTGGATACTGCATAGCGCCTTCAGGTGTGAATTGCTGCCACATCAAACCTTGAGTTATTCCTGCCCAGTATAAAGGAACTACATAGACAAGTATCCCAATAAATCCAATCCAAAAATGAGCATTAGCCAACTTTTTAGAGAATAATTCTGTCCGGAATATTCTTGGAATGAGCCAATAAAAAATTCCGAATGTTAAAAATCCATTCCAACCCAAAGCACCCACGTGAGCGTGAGTAATTGTCCAATCCGTAAAATGAGAGAGAGCATTGACTGATTTTATTGAAAGTATAGGTCCTTCGAGAGTGGACATTCCATAAGCCGTAACAGCAACGACCATAAATTTAAGTATTGGATCCTCACGGACTTTATCCCAAGCTCCTCTAA
>CAZWAS010000095.1:0-14149 GCA_964631915.1 uncultured Spirochaetales bacterium
CGGCGAGGGTTGGACAGAGCCCGAGCATGATGATGAATATAGGATTCTCCTTGAAAAACCCCTTAGTAAATTCTCTGAGCATTATTTCCCTCCCTGACTTTTCACAAATTGTGAACCCTCATTCAGGGCTTTTCCGATACCGGCGAAGGTTATTGTGGCTCCGGTGACTGCGTCCGCTTCCTCCCTGGGAAGCTGCGTTTTTCGCGAAGGCACAGGGCCATCGCCTCCTTTGCCGATATATTTCTTCATATATTCTTGCTTTTCCGCTTTCTTTCCGAGACCCGGCGTCTCCGAATTGTCCAGAAGAAGCACAGAGGCGACTTCTCCTTTTTTGGAAAAAAAAGCGAGGATTTTCATTTCTCCGCCATAGCCGATGCCTCGCAAATCGAGGATAAAGCCTTCGGTTTTGCCGCTCTTGTTCAGAACCGGATACATGGAGCGCACGGATGGATTGTCCTTAACTATGCTCTGTTCCCCCACCTTCTGATTGTTGGCCAGAGAAGAAAGCGCCTTTTCCAGATCTTCCGCTTTTCTCTTCACTATCACAGGCCCGGTAATCGCGTTTACAACACCGAGAATGACAGCCGCGACTGCGCATATCAACACGAGTTTCCCGCCTATTTTCAGTATGCCGCTCATGAGAGTTTCTCCTTCTTCACCATGCCGAACCGTTTCAGTCCCGGAAATCTGTTGATAAGGGGAACGCACATATTCAGAAGCAGAATCGCAAGGGAAACCCCCTCCGGGAAAGACCCGAAAAGGCGGATGAGAAACGTGAAAAAACCTGCACCTATGCCGTATATGATCATACCTCTGGATGTGAGCGGGCTCGTCACCATGTCCGTAGCCATGTAGAAGACTCCGAGAACCAGGCCTCCTGTAAGCATATGGAACACGACGTCGCCTGTAAATAATCCGTTCCCGAAACGCAGTCCCCCGAACATCCATGTGAGTATCCCGAAACTCGCGAGATACGCCACGGGTATTTCCCACGTGATGATTTTCTTGACGAACAAGTATATCGTCCCGACCAAGAGGAGCAGTACGGAAACCTCGCCTATGCATCCGGGCTTGTTCCCAATGAATAGATCGAAGTAGCCCCCCGGTATGTTGATGCCTACAGTGTGCAGCCAATTCGTCACGGCCGCATCCATGCCGGAGTGGGGATATGCCCCCTGGCTGAGGAAATCCATGGAATCCTTCGCTTTTCCTGCGAAATCCATGAGGCCCGTCTTTATGAACCCGAGGGGGGTAGGGCCTGTCACTGCATCGGCAACAACCAAGGTCTTCGGCAGATTCCAGGTAGTCATAAACCCGGTCCACGAAAAGAATACGAAGGCTCTCCCTGCGAGCGCCGGGTTCATGATGTTGGAACCCAAACCACCGAATGTCCACTTCACCACCACGATGGCGAAAACCGATGCGACAAGCGGTATGAACAACGGCACACCCGGAGGCATGTTGTAGCCCACAAGCAGACCAGTGAGCACCGCGCTTCCGTCCCAGAGCGTGAACCGCTTGAATATCAGGCCCATGAGGTATTCCGCAAGAGCAGCGGAACCTATGGACACGAGCACCACCCACAGCGCCTTGAGCCCGAACACTGCTATTCCCCATATGCCTGAAGGCACCAAACAGATAACTACGCTCCACATGACCTTCGCAGTGGAAGCCTCATGGTGTATCTGGGGGGAACTGATAATACGCATGCTTGTATCGCTCATGTCTTCGCCTTCCTGTTTCGAATCATCCGTTTCCCGAGCCTCATGCCCTGGACGAGCGGAATGTGGGCCGGGCATATGAATGCGCAACAACCGCATTCCCTGCAGTCGAGCAGCCCGTCTTTTTCAGCGCGGTCGTAATCCAAATGATCTATGGATTTGTAAAGCCGCGTGGGGTGCAGACCGATGGGACAGGATCTGATGCATCTGCCACATTGTATGCAGGGGGTCTGTTTCGCCTCGTGGGTTTCGCGTTTCGTGAGCGCGAGAATTCCCGATGTACCTTTTGTCACAGGAGTATCGAGGTCGTACACGGTGAAGCCCATCATAGGACCGCCTATGACAATACGGGCCGGTTCTTCGGTGAAACCACCGCACTCCTCCAGGAGAGCCCGAATCGGAGTACCGATGCGCACCCGATAGTTGCCCGGATGTTTCACGGCTCCACCCGAAACGGTCAGAACGCGCTCGATGAAGGGCTTTTTCAACACGACCGCTTCATATATGGCGAACACGGTTCCGACATTGGATACTACCGTGCCCACCGCTATAGGCAATCCGCCAGAGGGGACTTCCCTCCCTGTTATTGCCTTGATCAACTGCTTTTCATCGCCTTGCGGATACTTCATCTTGAGCACAACAACCTTCGCATCGAGCCCCGCTTCTTTCACCGCTTTCTCGAGTGTTTCTATCGCATCCGGCTTGTTCTCTTCGATTCCGATAACAACGGCACTCGGGTTCAAGATTTTCCGAATTATGCGTATCCCTTCCACGATTTCAGCGGGTTTTTCCACCATGAGCCTGTGATCGGCAGTGAGGTAGGGTTCGCATTCAGCTCCGTTTATGATGAGGTATTCCGCCTGCGATCCTTTAGGCAGGGAAAACTTCACCTGTGTCGGAAACGTAGCTCCTCCCGCACCGACCACCCCCATATCCGCGATCGTCGTAAGAAGATCCTGGGGACTCATGGATTGCCATGCATATTTTTCCTGTTTTTTGCCCGTCCTGTCGAATTCCCCTTCGATTTCTATGACCACTGCTTGGGATCGTATGCCGGTAGGCAGGAATATGTCCTTTACCTCTTTCACTCTTCCCGGAATCGGAGAGTGAACATTCGAAGATACGAATCCTGTCGCCTTGCCGATCAGCATAGCTTCCCGGACAATCTCCTCCGGATTGACCAGGCATTGGGCAGGACTGCCGAGATGCTGCAGCATCGGAACAATTGAGACCGATGAAATAACGGTATTTCCGATTATTCCATGGTGGGTGTCGTTTTTTTTCTCCGGGGGATGAATGCCTCCCATGGGAAATGTTTTTCGTCCTTTCATGCTTCTTGCCGTTTTCTCCTTGTATAACTCACTTTCAAACCGTACATCCATTGCGCAGTCATGCGATACGTGCGCAACAGGGACGGAGCAAAAACGAATACTCCCAAAACAACCTGAACAATAAGCATTGCGGATCCCTGCACGGATCCTCTGTGCCGTACCACGCGAACCGGCCTGCCTTGTTCCAAAAGCAGTTTCTCGATTCCCTGCTTACCGGCTTCAGCCATGATCGCCTCATACCATGCGTCATCGAATTCGTCGAGTACTGTTTGGTATTGTTCTATCCTCTCCCCACTACGCCTGTACGATGTAAGGGCAAGTTTTTCTCCTTTTATAGGAAATTCGAAATTCCTGTTTACGACAAATCCTTCCTGAAAAGCCGTATGCGTCAGATACAGAGAAAGATCGGGCAGATCATCCTCATCTCTTTCAATCCATAACCGTTCAAGAGTTCCCCAGGAATATCGAGCGACATTATTATACGGTCTCGGCACAGGAATATTCAACTCCTGTCCTTGAAAAAAAAGGGAAAAGAATAATGGCGGAACACAAATCGTTAAGAAAAGCACGAAACGAAATGGTTCCAATTTTCTCACCTTTGTATGAAAAAAATTCGCTCTGAGAATCTGCACAGGGAAAAAAAGCCGATGATTCGACCGTCTCTTCCGTATGGTGTGAAACCAGGCATAAAGCATGAATAAATCGATGCACGCTATGATCGGGAACAGGAGGGACAAAATCCCACTTATCCCTGCACCGGCGACGATGAACCGGACGAACATGACTATGCATACGATGCATAATACCCACGTCTGGGCGAATAATCCCACATGCTTCGGACTCGGTACCCTGTAATGAAGCCTTTCGAGAAACAGGGGAGCCAGTTCCTCGAATGAAAACATAAGGGCCACGAACAGCAGACTTGCGGGTGCAAAGGCCCACGAACCACCCGTCAAGAGCATAAGAAACCACGGGATAGAGAAAACGATGGTCATCAGCTTGAACCGCTTCAGTACGAGTACAACGAACACGACGAGCACTGCAAAGCACATGCATGCCGCAATTTCTGCGGATCGATTTTCGTTTGCGAGGATATATTCGATACCTGTTCCTGCGAATGCCGCTTTCACGTCGGCCGAAAACAGAAGCTGTCGCCCTTCGTCCGGAACGTATATTACTGTCCACTCCTTTCCCGCATACGTTGAGGAAAAGTATTCGGGGAGCCGCTTCATATACATATCATAACGCGGATCAAGCTCTTCGAAGCGCAGAGGCAATTCGGCGACGGATACCTGGTCCATGCCGTTGTAGCCTTGAAAACGTACCATGCTTCTGCTTGAAGCGATTATCCCGCGAATGCCTCTGCGTTCGAGAAGCGGGAGAAAGTCTTCCTCCGGAACTCCCTTCTCTACGAGGAGAATACGGTATCCCTTCCATACTTCTTCGAACAACGCATCATTCCCAAAAAAGAAAAAAGAAAAACACGTAAGAAAAAAGATACCCACACCGAGGGCAGGGAGGAACCACGTGTATAAAACCGCGTTGAGGTGTTTCATGGAAGCGGATCACAAATTGCAGAATGCGACTGCGATAAAAAATCCGAGGAAAATTCCGACAAACACTTCCGCGGCCGAATGGCCGTGAATCTCCTTCACCGGTTTCCAGGGAATCTGGAACCGCTCGTTCAACTCTTTGCCCAGCTGATTCAGGACTTTCGCCTGAGCTCCCGCAGCTCTGCGTACACCCATGGCATCGCGTATCGTGACAAGCCCGTAGAATAGGGCCACAAAAAACAGCGGGGAATCCAAACCCTCTTGAAACGCGATCGCGGTAGCCAGCGCTGTTACCATCGACGAATGGCTCGACGGCATGCCTCCGGTTGCCCACACCAATGTGAGAAGAAGATCCTTGTTGAAGGAAGAACGCTTCTTAAAAGCTTCAATTATAAATTTCAACAGTTGCGCGATGAACCAGCTGAAAAACGCAGAGAGAAATAGCGGATCATTGATTATTTTTGTAAATAATGTGGTTGCAGCTGACATTTTTATTAGTTTCCAAATTGAAGACTCATTTGTCAAGTGCGGAACAACCAGTAGCTTTTCTGTTCCGCGCGGTATATAGTTTCTCATGTGAATTTCGTCTCATTTCGGATCGCGAAAGACGATGCCGGTAAACGGCTCGACAGAATCGTACGCGTTTTTTTGCCTGAACTCTCCCTTGGAGACATATACCGTTGCATAAGAAAAGGGTTCATACGCATCGATGGGAAAAGGGGGGACCCCGCCGACCGCCTCGAAGAAGGGCAGACGCTCTTCCTGCATCCGTCGCTTGCGCAGCAGGCAGGAAAACAGGTGATCCGGAAAGACAGCGACGAAGTATCGATACGAAACTTCATCCTTTTCGAAAACGATGCAGTGCTCTGCCTCAACAAGCCTTCGGGATACACGGTCCATGGAGAACATTCTCTGGAGTCGCTTGTCAGAACGTATCTTTCGTCCAGGCTGCCGAGCTCTCTCTCTTTCAAACCGGGACCCATGCACAGGTTGGACAGGAACACATCCGGCCTTCTCCTGTTCTCAAAATCGCTCGAGGGTGCGAGAAGATTTTCAGCTCTCCTTAGGTCGCGGGATATCGAAAAATGGTACATCGCAGTTCTGGATGGAATACTTTCATCGGAGCAGATCTGGGAAGACAGGATAGCGAGAGATCAGGACACCAACATATCGCATGTGACAGAAGCTGAAGGGAAACCTGCTTTCACATCCGCCATACCCATCGCGTATTCGTCTCGACGGACCCTCGCGCTTTGCAGCATTCGTACGGGCAGAACCCATCAAATACGCGTCCAAGCGGCGGCTCACGGCCATCCCCTGTCTGGAGACGCAAAATATTCAGGCACACGATGGGAGCACGGATACGTGCTCCATGCCTATCGGATTCGCCTCCCGCAAGCCGATTCCGTGCTCGGTTTTCGAACGCTGACCGCTCCCTTTGGGGAAAAATCCGCGTTTCTCCTGCAAAAAGAATTCGGAGACGTACGCCGGGCAATAGGCAAAATCGACGCTTTTTTTCTATAATAAAATTAACCATGAAGCGCTTTTTCTACCATCTCATCTGGCTTCTGAGAGGAGTGAAGGTGTTCGCCCTCATCGGCAAGAGCGGAAGCGGCAAAAGTTTTCGTGCAAAACTAATAGGCCAGAAATACGGTGTGCAACTCATAATCGACGACGGTCTCCTCATTTCGGAACAGCGGATACTCGCAGGTCGATCGGCAAAAAAGGAAAAAGCCTATCTTGGTGCCATAAAAACCGCCCTTTTCGAAGATATTCAACACAGAACCGAAGTTCGTAAGCAGCTCGAGCGGGAAAAGTTTAACCGAATTCTCATTCTGGGGACTTCGGAAAAAATGGTGAAGAAAATCACGCAGCGGCTCAATCTGCCCCCTGCATCGAAAATCGTAAGAATAGAAGAAATCGCAACCCGCGAAGAAATCGAACAGGCCATACGATCCAGAAAATTTGAGGGGAAACACGTTATACCGGTACCTTCAATCGAAGTGAAGCGGAATTATCCTCATCTTGTGTACGAATCCATCAAAGTGTTTTTGAAGAAAAACTTCAGCCTGAAAAAACCGGAAATCTACGAAAAAACCGTGGTGCGACCCGAATTCTCGAAACAAGGAAAAGTGACGATTTCCGAAACAGCTTTGTCTCAGATGATTCTCCATTGCGTAGCCGAATACGAAAACTCCATACGCATAAAGAGGATCGTGGTGAAACACGATTATAACGGGTATATGCTCGACCTCACGATCGAAGTTCCCTTCGGTCTCCAACTTTCCGGAAATATTCACAACCTCCAAAATTATATTATCGAAAATATTGAACGTTATACCGGCATAACTCTGGGCAAACTGAATATAACGATAGGCAACATAGCGGAAGAATAAAACGTTTGACATGAGAAAGACAGCTGATTAAGATATTCGTAAAAGAAAGGGGGAACAACATGAACAAGCTCTTCTCCGTTTTAATACTGTCTATACTGTCCGCTGCGGTGGTTTTCTCGGTCTCAGCTCAGACATTGAAGATATACAACGCGCAAAGCGCTCACTATCTCGTATATTCCGAAATCAGCTCGGATCAGGCACGGACTACTGCAAATCATCTCGAGAAACTCTTTGCTCTGTTCAATTCCTACTTCCATTTCGATGAATCCTCTTTGGACTCGAAACTGAAGGTGCGAATGTTTTCTTCAAAGGAAAGCTACAACGAATACCTCGCCAGAATCGTATCGATACGGAGGGACGACTTCGTATATTTGCATTATACTGATTCGGAACGTTCCGAACTCCTCGGCTTCCAGCGGGAACAGAAGGAGTTCTCGGAATCGCTCGCGTACCACGGTTTCATACAGTTCATCAAATCGTTCGTCGAGAATCCGCCTCTGTGGCTCAGGGAAGGATTCGCATATTACTTCAAGGAAACGGCTTACAGCCCCGCAGAGGATACGGTGCAGATGAAGGAAAACCTGTACTGGTTGAAGTACCTGAAAGATATGATAAAAAACGAAAAGAAAAACAATGTGTTGCCTTTGAGCACTCTCATCACTCTGGATGCGAAATCATTGAGCACGTATTCCGACGCGTTTTATCCACAAGCATGGGGTTTGGTTTCCTTCCTCCTCAATTCGGACAACAAACAGTTCAACAGAGTTCTCTGGGACTCCATAAGCGCTCTTCAGAGCAGCGCAGGAATGGAGGATAATTCCATTAATATTAAGAAACGCGCATTCGATTGGATAGATCAGGAATATTTCGCCAAGGAAATGAACAAATACCTTTTATCCAGAAAAACCTTCACCGACCTCATCACCGAAGGCGTATCGCTTTACGAGGAGAAAAAGATATTGGATGCGGAGAATACCTTTTTCGAGGCTTTGAATCTCCGCGAAGACAACCATATTCCGTATTACTACCTCGGCCTCATCCAATACGAGAAAAAGAACTACTTCCAGGCCGAATACTTTTACGACACGGCACTGCAACTGGGAGCGAATCCTGCACTCACGTACTACGCCCTCGGAGTAAACGCGTATGCGGACAAACGCTATGAGGATGCAGAGACCTTTCTCGCAAAAGCAAACAATCTGAATCCGCAGCTTTATAGGGATAAGGTCGATGAACTTCTCAAAAGGATAGAAGCCGAACGGGAATGAAGATAGCATGTAGGGCAGGGAGAAAACTCTGCTCGGAGCTCTTCAGCCGGACATCCGTCTCCTGTGATGATGGATGCCCATTTTACGCAACAAATAATGCACGGCATACTCTATTTCCACGTTGGGGGGCATTGTAGGAGCCAGAAACAGTTTTGCTCCCCGCATGATGTCCTTGAAGTTCATACTCTTGAAATCCTGTTTGTCGTTCATAGCGAATAGGTAGTCCCAGAGAAGGTAGACAAGCCCTTTGCCGATCTTGATCTCGCCTTTTTCCGCTATGAACGAATCGAGCATCTTGAGCCGCTCGAATGTCGATTCTCTGTATGCACCGTTATCTTTCAGGAGAAACACATGCATGGTGGGCAAAATCCCTTGGAGGAGCCCCAATTCGAAAGCGCTTTTCAGTATGCTGCTCGAGTACCCTGAACGCAGTATCTTCGCAAGTTCCTCTGTTAGTCTCGAAGCCGAACAGTCCTTCAGTATTGCGCTCGACCGTTTTATCTTGAACCTGAGCAAAAACGGCAGCCTGAAACCAGTGGTCGCACTATACTTCACCGCCCGGAGCATCCGTACGGGGTCTTCCGCAAAGCTAGTTTTTAAGGGAATGATCGGTCGTACTTTCTTGGAAGCGATATCCCTCACTCCGCCCACGTAATCGAGAATGACTTCCTCTCCAGGGCAATAATACAGGGCATTTATCGTGAAGTCTCTTCGGAGGACGTCCTCTTCTATACCGCCGAACTCATTGTTTTCCGCACCAGGCGCATTCGAACGGAATGTGGAGACTTCCAGTATCTTGTTTCCCGGGAAAAAAATATGAACAAGACGAAACCTTCGTCCGATGATTCTGGAGTTTCGAAACAGTCGCTTGATGTCCTTCGGTTTAGCATCCGTGGCGATGTCGAAATCCTTCGGCTTTTTTTTCAGTAGCAGATCCCGTACAGCCCCGCCTACGATATAGGCTTTATATCCTGCCCTTTTCAATCGGTTGGTGACTTTCACGGCATCCGGATCGATCTGATCGCTCGTAATGCCGTGCTCTTTGACTGTAAACAATTCCGCCTCTTTAACCGGGCGGTTTCTTCCTGATTTTGTATAACGAACAAGCAACAAACAACTCGCCTCATTTTCCCGCACCGTCCTTTTTCTGGACAGCTCTGCGTCAGTATCCTTCTGGGTTTTAATTGTGATTCCAGCATACAAAAAAGTCAAGCCCGACCGAACTATCGGGCGCGCAGGGAAGTGGGCAAGACAGGGACCCGACATCGAATTCCTATCCGTTAGAGTGATGTACGTGAGTTCCTGCCTGTCCCATGAAGTTTCAGCATGCCGTATTCGGAAATGCCGTTCGAGATGCGATTTTCCGTTATCCGGATCGGAGGCATCGCCTGCCCCCTTGCACATCAGTGGTATTTATGTGAAATTACACCGTATGGTGTTGAAAATCCTTCTCGGCCTCATAGGCCTCGGTATAGTCGTATTCGTACATGAATTAGGACATTTCATGGCAGCGAAACTCGTAGGCATCCAGGTCGATGTGTTTTCTCTAGGATGGGGCAAAAAACTCGTGGCTTTCAAGAGAAAGAAAACAGAATACAGGATATCGTGGATTCCGGTAGGCGGCTACTGTAAAATGAAAGGAGACGATTCCCTGAAAAAGGCATGGGAGAGCGGTTCGGATACAATCGAAAAAGAGGAAGGTTCCATGTACGGCGTCTCTCCCTGGAAAAGAATGGTGGTAGTCCTCATGGGACCGCTATTCAACCTTCTGTTCGCGATTCTCGTGCTCTCCGTCGTATGGTTTGCAGGCATCACCATACGGACCACAGGGAATAGAATCATTCTCGCTTCGGATTATGTAATGCAGGCGAAGCAACAGACATTTCCTGCCGACATTGCAGGCTTGAAGACAGGGGACAGAATCATCGAAATACAGGGGAAAAAGACCGAGCACTGGCGAGACATCCAAGAGGCGATAGCGGTATCCGCAAGAAAAGAGATCCAACTTAAGGTGCAGGCAGAAGACGGTTCGATCCGCATCCTGAAGATAACTCCGGAATTGGACAGAGAAACAGGCGCAGGTCGTATCGGAGTGTATTCCTGGATAGAACCATATATCGAGACGGTTGCGAAAGACTCGAGCGCAGCGATTGCAGGTCTCAAGTCGGGCGATCTCATAACTTCCATAGACGGCATGCCTGTGCGCCATACGCTCGATCTCATGAAAGCTTTCGAAAATCGGAATCCCGCTCATACCGTCACAGTAGCACGGGGCACTGAAACAATCAGCACAGAACTCGTGCTCCATTACTCGAAAGACGGTGCACCCGAATTGGGGGTGACCTTCAAACCGCTCTTGTTCAGGAGTCCGAGAATTTCCGTGGGAACTGCCCTAGTGAAAGGCGCAAAAGAGACGTTTTCCACCCTTGACCTTACGATAAAGAGCATAGGGTTGCTTTTTTCCGGAGTCAAACTCGGTTCAGCGGTATCGGGACCGATCCGCATAACATACTATGTCGGCGAAGTAGCAACCCAAGGATTCAAATTCGGCATAGGAGAGGGGCTCTCCTCGATTTTCAGTTTCCTGAGCCTGTTGAGCGTATCGCTTTTTTTTATGAATCTGCTCCCCATACCGGCGCTCGACGGAGGGCTTTTTCTGCTGTATCTCATCGAAATGATAACGGGGAAAATCCTACGACCGAAACTCATATACCGCTATCAGATAGTGGGCATTGCAATCATACTCGGAATCCTGGTATTCTCTACCTTAGGCGATATCCTGTTCCTGTTCAAACGCTGAGTACAGCGTACGCCGACTCCGGGAGGTCTTTATGAAACAAATACCCTGCATGTGCGAAACCGTGGTCGAAGCGGAGTTCCCGGAAGAATACGATATGGGCAATGACCCCTCTGTGGAACCATCCATCTTCGAAGGAACGTTCATGTCTGTCAAATGCCCCGACTGCGGCAAGATTTTGAAACCCGAGTTCCCGGTACGAATTTTCGACAAATCGCGCGGGATCGATCTGTTCATGGTTCCGGAGCTCGAACGGACGGCATATCTCAGGAACAAGATCACCTATCCGCAGGCCAATCGCGTGGTGATCGGATATCCGGAGCTCGTCGAAAAACTCCTCCTGTATAAAGAACAGCTCGACGACAGAATCGTGGAATCGATCAAGTACCTCTTGCTCACAAAAGCGGAATCGGAAGAAGATATCCTCATCTACTTCCATGCGAGAGAGAATGCCGACCTGATCTTTCACATCCACGGGCTGAAAGCGGATGAGGTGGGGGTATCGAAAATTCCTCACTCGTTGTACGAAAAAGTTCTGAAGGAAATGGATTCGAAAAAAAACGAGTATCCGTTCAACAAAATCATCACGCCCCCGTACGTTTCAGTGAACAAACTGCTCGACGAGGACATATAGGTGAGACGCTTCGCGCTTCTCCTGTTCATCTTCTGTGCCTCCTTTCCGGCGGCAGCATCGCCGTACCAGACTGTGACCACAAGCCATCAGGGGGAAATAACATGGCTCGGCACACAGCCCAAATTCGGTTATCTATTCTCAGCAGGAAGAGACGGCACTATCCGCACTTGGAACACGGATGAATACAGGATGGTGCAGATTCTGCAGGCGAGCCACGGAGCGATTCTGGGAGCCGCACTTCATCCGATCCAGCCGGAACTCATGGTGCTCGAGAGCGACAGGCCCGGCTCGTTTTTTTTCAGCGCATGGGATTGGCAGAAAAAAGAACGCCTGTTTACGCTCGCCCTGAAGGAAATGCCCTTATTTTTCACCTATTCTCCAGAGGGAACCTATTTCGTGTACGGCAGACCGGATTGGAAAAGCCTCATATTCATAGACAGCAGAACCGGAGAGCAGTTGGAGTATCTCCAACAAGGATTCGGTATCGTCTCGTACGCGCTTATTTCGGCGAGCGAACGAACGATCATGACGTATAGCCCGGGGGGAACCATCTCGTACTGGGATCTGCCTACAAACACGCTGAAACAGAGGTTCCAGACAGGTTCCGGATTTTCCAACTTTTCGGTGACATCCGATAAACGCTACATGTGCGCATCGAAAGACAATACGCTTGCGGTAATCGATTTGACTACCGGGCAAATGACCGATAAAGTTTTCATGCCCGGCCTCGTGTTCACCGCCATGAACCAGGAAACGGACGCGATAGCGTGTTATTCGTATTACAACGGCGAATTCCTGCTTACCTGGTTCTCGGTGGCAGCCGGCAAATTCTCCGGTACTCCTTCGATCATCCGAAGAGGAATTCCTGGGAATCTGACGGGTGCGGTATTCCACAAGGACACGCTCTTCGTTTCGGATAGAGACGGCACCGTAAGCTGTTTTCCCCCAGGCTCCGGTGAGAAAAAAGAATTCGTACGGAACAGGATTCTTCCCGTATACGATATCGCTTTTTCAGGCACTACGATGCATATTTCCACAGTGAGAAACATACTCAGCATCGATTCCGATTTCTTCAAGCCGGGGAATATGGATGCAAGCATATCCTATGCAGACATGCACCTCCTTCCCAATCCTTTTGGAACAAAAGCGGACCTCGTTTCTCTGCCGGAAAACAGACTTCTTGTGTGGAAACACGATGACAGCCCCGGCGCATTCGCAATTCTCGACATTGGCTCGGGAACAACGCTTCAGACAGTGGGAACCTTTCAGTTTCCGTTGTCCGAATTTTCAGTGCACGGGGATGCAGCTATAAGCTTGGAAAGGAACGGTACTATAAAAATGTTCCGTCTATCGGACCTTTCTCCAGTATTCGAATATACCGCAGTGGGGGCGCAGACACTACTCCTCACGGGTAAGAATGAAATCATCGCAGGCAATTCGTCCGGTTCTCTGTTTCAGGCTCCGCTGCTCAGCATCAGCCTTTCCACAGGCGAAACGGTTCCGGTCGAGGATTCCAACACATTCGTATACGATCTCGTTTTCGACCCGCAAGCGGACTGCATATATTCCCTCGGCGTCATGGATACCCCTTCGGGAGTGAAGACAGTCATCAAACGACATAGAGGAAAAAACTACGAACAATCCGAAACTCTGTACAATTACAACGGCGAAGATCTCGGGGCATCGCTCATGGTGGACCCTGAGACCACGGTTTTATATACGACGCTGGGATACGGGAGCGTACGGAAGGCGCTGATAAACGGCTTCCAACTCTTCGAAAAAGACGATCATGTACCAAGAAAACTCTACGTGTTTAACGACTTCGTATACGCTCTGAACAGGGATTCCACGATCACGGCCTGGAACAAATTCACCGGGCAAAAGGCATTGGAAATTTTCGTACTTGAGGATGGAAATTGGATGCTATTCCCTGCCGAAGGTGGATATTTCGGTTCACAAAACAGCGAGAGTCCATATCCCGGCGCGCAGATGCCTATCCATGGGAAGGATTCGAGCTCACTTTCGCAATAGCTTTTTTCACAGCCTGTTGGATGCTCTCGGAATATTCATCCGAGGTTGCCATGGCCTGCGCATATACCGAACCCAAAAGCGATACCCGGTAATAGGGTTTCACCGTGTTCAGCGCGAAGGCCGCCATATCGAGCACGCAATCTTGGCACTTGCATATACCAGCTGCAGCATCGAAAGAGAGCTGATGTTCAAGTTCGTCTATCACAAGATTCTCTGCTTCGTTAACCAGATATTCAAAGTCATAGTCGTCTTTAAATGCCATGCTACCCTCTTCTTCCTTGATTCTACTCTGTTTATCGGCTTTTTCAAGGCGATTCGCGGGAATAACTTTCGAATTTCGTGTACTGCGGAATGAAGGATATTTTCAAAGGCCAAAACCCGGCAAGATACCGCGAAGTCGAAGATTCGCTTTCGCTCG
>CAZWAS010000095.1:14159-15986 GCA_964631915.1 uncultured Spirochaetales bacterium
TTTTGCCACAATGAGGTCCGCTTCCACCACATTTGCACTTCCGTCTTCCGAATCCTTGTCCGTACCCCTATCCCGGTGCAAAAACAACACGACATCAGCATCCTGCTCTATAGAGCCGGATTCCCGAATATCCGCGAGCGTAGGATGCTTTCCCTCAGTTTCGCGGCGGAGCTGGGACAGGGCCACGATCGGTATATCGAGCTCTCTGGCGAGCGCCTTCAATGATCTGGAAATTTCCGCGATCTGCTCATGCCGGGGCAGTTCCTTATTCTCTGCAGAAATGAGCGTGAGATAATCGATGAAAATGATCTGTACGTCGTGCTTCGACTTCATCCTCCGCGCCTGGGCTCGCAAATCGAGAAGTTTGATATTGGGCGTATCGTCTATGTACAGGGGGGCTTCGTAAATCCGACCAGCCGCTTCGGTGAGGCTGTGAAAATCCGAAGGCTTGAGCATACCTGTTCTGAGCCTCGTGGAATGAAGTCTGGCTTCGCTCGACACGAGCCTCTGCATGAGAGCCATATCGGACATTTCCAAGGTGAAGAAACCCACGGGAAGCTTTCTCCGGATGGCGATATTGGCGGCTATGGTGAGGGCGAATGCCGTCTTTCCCACAGACGGCCGCGCTCCGATGATAATGAGCTCTGACTTCTGGAAGCCGCTCGTCATGCTGTCGAGATCCGGAAACCCCGCCGGGATACCCGTATAGCTTTCTTTCGTGTGGTAGAGTTTCTCTATCGCTTCGATAGTCTTCGGTATGATCTCCTTAGCTGCCTTGTACGCTCCCGTATGTTGGTTATCAGTTATCTCGAATATCTTGCGTTCTGCCTCCTCTATGATGACCCTGCTTTCCTGCGATTCATCATGGGAATCCGCGATGACTTCATGTGCAATGCGCAAAAGATTTCTGCGTATGCTGCATTCCTGTACGATTCTGGCGTAATACTCCACATTCGCGCTGGTAGGAACGCTCGAAGTCAGGGATGAAATGTAGGCAGCGCCCCCACACGACTCGAGTTCGCCTTGAGCCTTCAGTTCTTCGGTGAGGGTTATGAGATCAGCCTTCTGAGCGCGGTCCGCGAGGTTCAGAATGGCTTGGAAAATTTTTTTGTTGGAACTCTTGTAGAAATCGTCGGGTCGAATGAATCGTATTACCGTGGAGACCGCCTCTGGGTCAAGTAATAAGGCTCCCAACGTCGCCTTTTCCGCTTCATCGTTATGAGGAGGTACTTTATCTTTCAGTGTACCTTCAATCATGGCTTATTCAGCATTAGATCCAGACAGATTGACTATGGCTATTCGTTCTTCGCCTCTTCGGATTCTTCCTGCACAACAGGTGTTTCCACGCTCGCCTGTTCCTCGGAACTCGGCTTTGCCCTTTCCTCTTTTGCGCCTCGCCTGGACCTGCCTTCTTTCCCCGCTCTTCCCTCTTCCTTCTTCTCTTCTTTCACAGGTATCGCACTCACTGCGACTTTCAGGGAAGCTTCCTCGTTTCCGTACAATTTAACGCGGGCAGTGTAATTGCCTGTCATCTTGATAGAATGGTCCGGGATCTCGATTTTTTTACGTTCTATGCTGATTCCGAGCTTTCCGAGCTCTTCGACGAGCGTAGCGCTGGTAACCGAACCGAATAGTTTTCCATTATCTCCTGCAGGCATCTGCAACGATATCTGGAGACTCTCGATACGCTCCTTAAGACTCTGAGCCTGCTGCCGCTTTTCTTCTTTTCGTTTTTCTATCGCGGCACGCCTGGACTCGAAAAGCGCAACAGTCTGCTTATTGAACACTACGGCGAGCTGCTTGGGGATGAGATAGTTTCTCGCGTAT
>CAZWAS010000096.1:0-6107 GCA_964631915.1 uncultured Spirochaetales bacterium
TCCCTGAGCGACAGGGCGAGATTCCTCGACCAGTCCAGACCGAAATACGGATCCCGCTCATCTTCGTATTTTAAGCTCCACCTGTTGCCCCGCAGTGTTTCGTGCTTTGTCTTTAATGGCGCCACAGCCAGGAGAGAGCCGGTCAGAGGGCAGTACAGTCCGTCTACAACCCATTTCGCGAAACCCGAACAGTTGAAACCACCCTTCCCCTCCTGCCTGATGAGCGTTTCTATGTACACGAACGTCCCGTCCCTGTCCATGGCACCGTCTTCCCTGTCTTTGAGTTTCGGCAGAAGGGGGCGCACTATCTCCACCATGGATCGAACATCCCTGTAGTCTTCCGGTTGCACATTCGGGAAAAAAAGGTTCCAGTCGAGGCTGTTCTTCGTAAGCCGTACGATGGTCGCCAGAGGCTCTGTAAGGAGATCCGTGAACGGAACCGGAAGTACAATGGTTTTTCCGAGCTCTTTGCCGTAGAGAAACACATCCATTTTCGTGCGCAGCGCGTCGAGGGGGAATATGCGGAAAAAGCTTTCCTCATCGTCCCTGAGAAATACCTTCGCCTGAAGAAACTTTCCGTCTGCCGAGGCTCGTTTTATGACCCACGTGCCCTGGGTAGCGATCCGGAAATCCGATTTCCGCTCATTGATGAAAAGAAGATACACGGCGTCTTTCGTCTTTTCCACCTTGAACTGCACTCTCCGGGAGGAGAGGCTCTGTTCGAAAATTTTCTGCTTTGCCGAAAGGATTTCATCGTTCGTGCCGAACAGAATATGCTTCAGATTCCTTCGCACTTCGTGGTTTTCCGCGAGCAGAGACTCGTCGAAAGGATATGCGAGGCTCCCTATGCCTTGAGCCTGAGGAAACAAGGAGACACTCACAAAGAGAAATATTCCGGCCCAACAGTTTGTATGTACCATGATAGCCTCTTCCCCCGTCTAGTGCGTTGCTTTATTTTCGGCAGAACTCGGTTGGGAATGTATCGGAACCGGCCTTCTTCGGATCATGAATTAGGGAAAGCGCAGACAGAAGCTCGTGCCGAATCGCATGGATCCTGGCTTGAATATCCGGGGAAATCCCTTCGAGCTCCTCCCATATTCTCTGGCGAGCCCCTTCCACCGTGTACTTCCTGTCGTACAGAAGGTGCCTAAGCCTGAAAAGCATGTTTACATCGCGGATCGAATAGAGCCTTCTTCCCGAATCGTCCTTGCGCGGAGAAAGAAAGGGGATTTCCTGCTCCCAATAGCGGAGCACATGGGGTTTCACGTCGAGGAGCCTGCAGACTTCGCCGATGTGATAGCCTTCCATGGCTTCTATGCCCTCTCCTTCAACTCGAGCATGAATGGAATCATCGAAAATCCGAGATCCTTGCGTATCCTGTTTTTCAGGTATTCGGCATATGCTGCAGGAAACCCGAGCGTCCTGTTCACGAAGAACACGAAACGCACCGGATTGGTTTCGACCTGAGTGCCATAGGTGACGCGGTAATGCCTTCTCTGTACCATCGGGGGCTGATAATGGTCAACCCAGGATTCTATAGCCCTGTTGAGTTTTCCCGTGTCCACCCTGTGGTCGAGCTGCCTGCGGACAGCCAGCACTTTGTCGAGAAGCCTGTCTATGCCGATTCCGTCCCGCGCGGAAACAGCGACTATGGGAGCAAAATCGAGGGCGGGGAACAGAAACCGTACCCTGTCCTCCACTGCAGCGAATCGGTTCGGAACATCCTCCATTTTATCCCACTTGTTGAGCACAAGCATGATGCCTTTCCCCCGCTTCACGACCTGAGCCGCGATCTTTTTATCCTGTTCCGTGACGCTCTCCTCGGAATCTATGAGGAGAAGCACCACATCTGCCTCGTCTATACTCTTGATGGCCCGGTTCACGGAATAGTATTCGAGGTCTTCGGTGACACTCCGCTTCCTCCGTATACCTGCCGTGTCCATCACTTTCAGCCGCTTATTTTTATAGGTAAAAAAACCCTCGAGCACATCCCGCGTGGTACCGGGGATATCGGAGACTATGGACATATCCGCACCCGTAAGACGGTTCACTAACGTAGACTTCCCGACATTCGGTTTTCCGAGGATAGCGAGCCGCACATCGGGGGCAGGTTCCGACTCCGCATCCGTGGATTCGCATGAGCCTACATGCTCGACGATACGCTCCTTCAGACGGTCGACATTGAGGCCGTGGGCCGCGGAAACGCCGATCACGTCCTTGAACCCATACGAAAGATAGTTCCAGATTTCCTGCTCCTTCTCCCACCCGTCCATCTTGTTCACTACGAGGAGGGTCTTATCGCGGAACGGCATGAGACGGCCGATGAACTCTTCGTCGAGAGGAGTGAGGCCGGACAACTCGATCAAAAGCAGGATGAGGTCGGCACCTGTAAGCGTTTCGAAGCTCTTTTTCGCAACCTTGCTGGCTATGTCCCCTTTTTCCGTCGTGAATCCGCCGGTATCGACGAGGAGAACCTTTCGGTCGAGCACCATGCACTCGGTTTCTATGGGATCGCGCGTCACGCCCGGAGTCGGATCCGTAATGGCACGCCGTTTGTGCAGAAGTCTGTTGAACAGGGTCGACTTACCGACATTCGGTCTTCCGACGATCACTATTTTCGGGAGCCGTCTAGTATGTGATGAGATCAAATCGTTCCTCCATCCATTTCCGCACGAATTTATCGATTTCGGCATATGACTTCATTTCCATGATGGTTCCCACGAGCTCTTCCGCCTGCGCCATCGACACGGAACGGATGATCTTCTTTATCTCCGGAATACTCACTGAACTCATGGAATACGAATCGAGGCCGAGACCGAGCAGTATGACCGATGCAATGGGATCTCCAGCCATTTCTCCGCACATCCCAACCGGTATGCTCGCAGCGTGAGCATTCTCTATGACCGTCTTGATGAGTCGGAGCACGCCGGGATGAAACGGTTCATACAAATAAGCTATTTTCTCATTGCCCCTGTCCACCGCAATCGTATACTGGATGAGGTCGTTGGTCCCTAAAGAAAAAAATTGCACTTTTTTGGCGAGAATATCGGAGGTGAGTGCGGCCGAAGGGACTTCGATCATGATGCCGATGGGCGGATCATTGAAAGGAGTTCCCTCTTTGCGCAGTTCATCCTTCACTTCCTCAACGATTTCGAGCGTGGTAGTGAGTTCCTCAATGCCCGAAATCATGGGGAACATAATCTTCATATTTCCGTGCACCGAAGCCATAAGCATGGCTTTAAGCTGCGTTTTGAAAATGCCTACATTCGAAAGACAAAATCTGACAGCGCGCCATCCGAGAATGGGGTTTTTCTCATCGAGTTCCTCGATATCCGGGATGATCTTGTCCCCGCCGACGTCGAGCGTCCTTATGATGACGCTTTTGCCCTTCATACCGCGCAGCACATAACTGTACGCTTCGTACTGATCATGCAACGATGCGGGGCGACCCGGTTTCAGGAAAAGGAACTCGGATCTGTACAGCCCTATGCCGTCCGCTCCGTGCGCTATAGCGGAATCCACCTCTTCTGGCACTTCGATATTCGCATTGAGCTCTATGAGCTTCCCGTCTTTCGTTTCTGCACGCAGCTCGTTCAGAGAAAGGAGCTGTACTTCCCTCCGTTCCCATTCCTGCCGGCTCTTGAGATACTTTTCTCTGGTCTGGGCATCGGGGTTCAGGATGACTGTTCCCTTGTTTCCATCTATGAGGATTTCATCTCCCGTCCTCGCGTACTTCGTCACATCCGAAAGGCCAAGAACAGCAGGTATTTCGAAAGATCGGGCGAGAATAGCGGTATGCGAGGTTCTTCCTCCAACATCCATCGCTATGCCGCGCACTTTGCGCTTATCCATATCTATGGCGTCGGACGGCATCAAGTTATGCGTTACGAGGATGATATCCTCTTCGAGATCCGAAAGGGAAACCATGTCCCGGTAGAGAAGATGATTGAGCACCCTGCGGGAAACATCGTAGATATCTATGGTGCGCTCGCGCAGATACTGATCCTGCGACTGCCTGAGCTTCGCGGTGAGCTCCTCGATTTCCTGATACAGGACGAACTCCACATTCTTGCGGGTAGCCCGTAGTTTCGTTTCTATGAGCTCGTGAAACGAGGGATCGTTCAGCATGAGGAGATGGGAATCGAGGAATTTCACCTCCTCTGCCCCTTTCTCGCGGGCATTTTTCGCTTTTAGGTTCTGTATCTCCTCTGCAGCGCTCTTTTCCGCAGCGAAAAACCGCTCGAGTTCGTCGGGAATATCAGATTCCTGTATCGTATAGTTCGGGATGGGGAAATTATCTTCTATATAAAGAAAGGCCTTGCCTATGGCAATGCCTGGGGATGCTGAAATCCCTTTGAACTCTTTCATCGACAGTGTAAAACTCCGTTTTCTGCAGTATATCAGATAAGAAGGATTTTGTCATCGTGTACCGAAACGCACAGAAACGGAATCAACCGAAATACTGGCACAGTTCGTTCTTACACTCGCGGTTCAAGGCGCTGTATCTGCATCGTACCGACCGCTCGGTAGGCAGCTCTATGCCGAAGTATTCGTTCAAGAACTTTACAGATTCCTTCACCGCGATGAAGCTGTTGCGTTTACAGCACCGTGGGCCGCCCTGCATAGCCATTGAATACAGACTTTTGGAAGTCATGAGGTTGCACAGCTTCCACTCGTGCTTGGACAGGGGGGTCGCCTCAGTCACTATGCTTATGAAAATGCCAGTCCCCACTGCAGCGCCGCAATCGCCCCAGAGGCCGCATGTGCCCCCTGGTACCTTCGATGCCCTGTTCCTGGCAACAGGAATTTTCTCCCCCTTTTTCTCAGGTTCGCCTATGGTGTTGTAATACGCAGAAAGGAGCGTGGCAGGTACGAGAAAATGATGCTCCGGACCGTGCATTTTGATCCTGGCATCGTCCATGGCCTGCATGAGTATGGAATACGGATTTTCTTCCTCGCTTTGTACGCAGAATCCCGTTATATACTCCATTGCAGAGGATCCATGGCAGGCATCGCATATGAAATGGCCGTCCACGCATTGCACGGAAGTGGAAACTGTGTTCCGGCAGAAAACGCACTCCATTTCCACAGGTTGTGGAAAATATGTAAGCTCCTTGCCGCATATAAGGCATCCTGTTCTCTGTTCCATGCATTCCTCCACGACAATATATAGCCCTTTATTTATTGTTTGTCAGCATCGGCCATCTGAAGCACCGACTCTACAGTTGGTATGCAGGCTATGAATCGATATACTCCATCCAGAACTCCTTCGAAAGATCGATGATATCCTGGATCTTGCTGCTCAGCCTGCCTTTTCTGTATGCGAGTCCAAGCGTTATGGAATCTTCAAGTTCTACGATGTTCACGCCCCCGGTATCCATGTTCCGCAGGGTATAGGTCGGCACGATCGACCAGCCCAGGCCTGCATGCACGAGCCGGATGATGAAAAAAAACTGGCTCGCTTCATACGTAACATGTGGAGCGAATCCTGCGGTTTTGCAGATATTCATAATTACTTCGAAAAGACCTGGGGCATTCGAATGGAGAAACGATATGAATGGCTTGTGCTCGAACTGTTTTAGAACATTCCGCTTTTCCAGATGGATCTGCATGCTCGACGGATAAACAATCGAAAGCGTCTCGGAACCTAGTGTCTCATAACGCACTCGCCTGGTATTCACCCATGAGCGCAGAAATCCGAGATCGATATTGCCGGCGCACAAAGCATCCACCTGCTGTTCGGTGGACAGTTCGAACAAATCTATGGCGAGCCCCGGCATTTTGCCCTTTAAGAAAGCGAGCAGTTCCGGAAACAGGGAGAACATTATGGATCCGACATAGCCGATCCTGATGCGGATATCCGGATTTTCCCCTATGATCTTCACCCGTCTTTGAATGTACGAAGCCTGCTCGAGGAGTTTCTTTGCTTCGTCCTTTAAAAACAGTCCGGCTTCAGTAAGCTCTATCCGCTTGCCTAGTCGATTGAACAGCGCAGTACCGAGCTCGTGCTCGAGCTCCTTTATCTGCCTGCTCAAAGGTGGCTGCGAAATATGCAACCGCTCCGCTGCCCTACCGAAATTCAGTTCCTCCGCCACGGTGAGAAAATA
>CAZWAS010000096.1:6150-6395 GCA_964631915.1 uncultured Spirochaetales bacterium
ACGCGTAAATGCAAGTTTCAGAACGAAAAAACCGGGATGGAAAGGAGGGAACCATCCCGGTACATAAAAGGCGTCCCGGAACGCCTCTGCGAGGAATTCTCTCGTTCAAAGAAATCCCTCAGGAGTATATGTCAGGAGAAAGATACCATGTTCATCGATATGTTTCTAATATTATTTAGGATTCTTTCCATACCTAAAAGGTATGATCAAACGCAACCAAAAACGCGAGTACCACCACCTATACC
>CAZWAS010000096.1:6426-15981 GCA_964631915.1 uncultured Spirochaetales bacterium
TACATACCAAACAAGTATTTTTCTTTCTTCATGCTTTCCTATACGATGAAGGCGTACCGGAAACACTTCATTCAGGAGGTTCTCATGACAGGCAAAACACAGAAAGCGCTGCTTTGGATGTTCGTCGCGCTGGCTGTCGTATTCCTCGTGCTCGTCTTCGTGTTCATGAGCAACGAAAGCCTTGTCCCTACCTTTATTCTGCTCACCGTCATCTTTGCATTCGCTGCAGTGCTCATGCTCGTGAATATCGCGAAGAAAAAGAAAGCAGCAGGAAAAGACGAGAAAGAACAAAAACCCTGACGGACTCTCGCGCTTCCGATTTTCCGGGCGGTGTGCTGCACCATCGCATGCCGCGGCATGACGAGCGTGGGGGTTCCCCCGCTCATCGTCACACGTTCATGGATATTCGGCGAACAAACACCGCTGCACGTTTCATTCTTCTTCGAACCCACATGCTTTGAACTTGAGCGCTGCACAGTTTTCCCGTACTATCCGCTGTACCGCATCTGGCACTCCGCCGGGTATATCCACCTGCACTTCGAGGGTCACTTCAGCTTTCGCTCTGTCGAGGTTGACCAGATGTATCAGCACCTCTTCCGCTATTTTCCCGACATCCCTGCTCGCTTTTAAGGCATCGATGGATACGCTGCCGTAAAACCGCTTCAACGGCTTCGCCGCTGCGGGCGCAGCGCCGCTTCCCTCCTGCGAGGAGCCTGAAGGGAGCGTTCCCACAGTCTGCGGGCGCTCTTGAACTTCATCGATTTTTTTTTGGGTTTCTTTTTCGATTTGGCGGGCTGCAGCATCCGCTGTGACTACCACGCTTTTATGATCATGCGCGGCTTTCAGGGATTGCCCTGCCTTGAGCCCCTGATACCTTCCTGAAGCTTCATCGTATGCATCCGCATACGCGAACGTATCCTCCCGCCAGGTGATGGTGGCCACCCCGTCCGCAACGGCCTCGAGGAGCACCGCGGCATTCTTGAGCCTGGGCAGATACGGATATTGAAAAAAATCATCCGCAAGCTGATGCACAAGCACGTGTTGCCCCCTCCAGAGGGGAACCCGGTCCAATTCCATCCTGAGTCGCGTTCCGCCCATGCGGACAAACAGCCCTTCGTCGTTTAGGAGTTTCTTGGAAGCTTTCACCGCTAAAGGGTCCTGTCCCTGAAGGCGCGATTCCGTTATCTCAAAAGCACCCCGCGGATCCTGCTGATTGGCTGCGATAAGCCAGCAGTACGTTTCCGGTATGCGCATGCGGATCGTTTCTTCCGCATGGGTATATTGCGTGTTGGCCTGCCTTTCTTCGTTTACAGCGAGATTGAGCTGTTCCTTATCGTCCAGGATAGATCTCCATGCGAGCACCTGCCGCACCGCCTGTTCGAGTTCCTCAAGTCGTGTCTTGTCGGGGGCGACGAACACCAGAGCGTTCTTGTAAAACCGTGCACCGCTCCCCCTCGAGTCGAGAAATTCCTTCACTTTCATCAGAGCAGGAGTATCCTTCGATCGCGCGATGTGATGATGCTCCGGGTGCATGATCACTAGCCTGGCGCTCGGTTCGTCGACGATGTCCGACGGCGTTTTCGGCGCTATGTGGATCTTCTCGAAATCTCCGGAGGTTCCCGCCTCCTTTTTTAAGCGTGTGCACACCTCTTCCCATACGGCATGCGTATCGAAGCGGGATGCGCGGTCGTCGGCAGTTTTCCTGAGCGTCGGCTGCGTGGAGTACCAATACCTCCTGGAATCGAAATAGAGGTACGTGGCATGCTCGACCAGCCGCCTCAGGGCGTCGCCGAACACCGCAGGAGATTCTCCGGGCTGTACGCAGCCGAGTTTCACATCCTTGTCGTCGATGCCTTTCTGTGCCGTAGCTTGAAGCGGCGCTGAGCCCATGTAGATGGTCCGTGCGACCCTGCGGCATGCCGAATACCTGCCGAGATTGGGATTCTCTCTGTCGAGCCTGCGGGGCAGCGACTGATCTCCGTCCACATCCTGCGTTATGACAGGAGTCCAGTTTGCATCAAGGTACCGTTTCAATTCCGAAAGAACATCCGGGTCGTCTATGGGAACCCGGGAGGGCATGATGAGAAGGCTCTTGTCGTCCTTTTCCCAGAGCGAATAAATGACGGAAGCCATGAGGCGGAGCACCCCCCTGGTGCACTGGAACTTGTCGAGTGTTGACCAGGTGTTGTACAGTTTATCGAACAGCTCAGGATGTATGGGGTAAGCCCGCTTGAGCCGCTGCTCGTATTCCCCTTCCGCGCATTGCGGGGGGAAATCTTGCCTGTTCTGCCTGTATAAATCGGCGAACGATCTGCACACTGCATCCCTCGCAGTAAAATCCGTAAGTGGCTGAAACAGCCTGCGTCGGACGATTTCGAAGCCTTCTTCCGCTGTTGCAGGCTGCCACGGATGCTGTATCCTTCCCAAGGCATGTTTCAGACGGTTCATCGCTTCTCTTCCGCCTTCGCCTCCGATTTCGTTTTCGGAGGCAGGCACGCTTACGACCAAAAAGGTGCGGTCCGCATTCTTGGCAGCTTCGCTCAACGTCTGCGCGAAGGTGAAGTGGGTATCGAAATCCCCTGCAGGCAGATTCGAATTGGTAAACAGTTGCCGCGCATATGCGACCCATTCGTCCATGAGGATGAGGCAGGGTGCATACCGGTTGAACACTTCCTTCAACAGGTCCCCTGGACTGGTCGAAGTTCTATCCGCATCTGCGACCATGGCATACCCTTCGGCTCCGCCCAACTGATATGCGATCTCCCCCCAGAGCGTCCTCACCTCTATGCCTTCCGGCTTCCGCGAAACCTGGCCTGGGGGGATTCTATTCCCCACGATGACCGCCCGCTTCACTTCCGCTTTCGGGAATGCGACGCCCGTGCGGATAAGCAGATCGTCCAGCCCGGGAAGCTCTGAAAAGGGCACACCCGAAAACAGATGAAAAAGCGCAAGCAGCGAGTGGGTCTTTCCTCCCCCGAAGTTCGTCTGAAGCTCTATGACCGGATCGCCTCCATGGCCGGAAAGCCTCTTCAAGGCGCTCTCGAGCAGGCGGTCGAGCCCCTGCGTGACGAAGGTTCTCCGGAAGAACTCCCGGGGGTTGCGGTATTCATCGGACCCTTTGCCGAGGAAAACTTCCCACAAGTCGGCTGCGAACTCCGCCTGCTGAAAATGGCCGGAGGCCACATCCGGATGCGGAGATACCACATCGCGCCACGGAGAAAGACCGGAAACCACCGCCCCTTCTATAAGCGACGAAGCGGATTTCTGCGCCTTTTTCCGCGCCTTTTCGTCGAATCGGATGCGCAGAAGCTCCTGTTTCTGAGCTTCCACTGTTTCCGCCTCGGGAGAAGAAACCGCCTCGAGAAGGCGCTGAACCGAATCGAACGCCCGATATGCATCGTCCGTAGAGAAGGCTTGCTGATGCGCCCAGTTGTTCCGCACATCGATCAGTTCGAATACGATATTCCTGTCGGATTTTCCGAGTATCTTCCCGAATATGTCGTTCCACTTCGCCTGCATGACTTTCAGGAGCACAAGAACATCCCAGGTTTCGACCTTCTCTTTCAGGTGGTCCGCCAAAGGAGAACCGAGCACGGCTTTCACCTCTGCGTACCAATCGTTTTTATATGCGGCTTTCAATTCACGGATGACAAAAGGTTCGAGGGCGGTTTTGAGGATTTCCATCGCTTTGCCGACACGCTCGTAATTGGTAAGGGCCATAGGTATTCCTTTTCTTCGCTATAGTATAATACGTGAAGAGCAGGAGGGGGTCAAGTTTTTCGACGTGCGAAATCGAGTGCATTACGTTTACCAATTATACGCCACCAACCTTCGGGTGGGTCCCATACCGGACACCTAATCGCTTAGTGCGCGACGTATATGGAAGTACAAGTGCCGGGCTATGCCACAGGCCGGAGGTGATCGAAGGTCATAACCGGAGGGACACGGATGTCGGAAGCCCGGCCAAGGAATTATTTTTTCGCATACGAAATAATAAAGCGTGTTTAAAGGTGCCCTTGAACTATTCCTGCGATCGAAATCAATTCCCTCGTAGAAACCTACCAAAATCTGTTTTCATGCAACGTTCCTTTGGTATGAAAAAGCGTTGAGAAATGTGAAAAACTGGTTTAGTATAGTACCGGTTGCCACCAAAATGCGGCAGACTTCGCGCACCCGCGGACGTTATCGGTAAGGGTGGGTTGATTATGAGTAAAAAAAGAGATTTTTCTCTCTATGCATGTGGGGAGGTGCTAGAATGAAACAGAAAACTAGTGCAACGATATTAGTATATGCTCTTTTATCTTGTGTTTTAAGCTCCCTAGTATGTGCACAACAATCAGGGAATACCAATATCAAGATACAGATTACTGAGAAAGGGATATATATTCAAAATAAATTTTTGTATGGGTATGACAAGGTATGGGATTTATCGTTATTGGGAGATTATTTGGATTGGGACACTGACGGCGAACTAAAAGACTATGGGTATACGTATTTTAAAAAGCCAGGATTTATATTGAGAATATTGGAAATGTTCCCTGAGCGAGATCGGTTTCGTGTGTCTGAAATAACCATTCCTTTATTAGACGAAGAACCCAAATATGCTCGGTACGGTTTTGCTTTTAAGGGAGAATTATTTTTTAATTCGACACAAGTTACAGGTGATTCAAATATTATTGAACTATTGGATTGCATAAAACCAGGTATTAAATTGAACCGGTTAAAAAAAGAAGAAGGGTTCAGGGAATATCGAATTGACTTTACTGAAAAATCATATATGACTATCCGCGTAAGAAATAATCCACGAGCAATACTCTCATTATCATTACATAATGAGTATAGGGGAGAAAAATATAAATCAGATTGATGTATGTTCCTCAGGTTCTATCCGTATATGGGTGGAACGTGAGGAATACACGTCCTGCATATTTCATTTGGTTATTAAAAATTGATATGCTGTATAGTATTTCTTCATGCGTTCCATTGTCTTATCACTTAGATCGGATAACCGAGCAGCATTCATATTGTGTGTTAAATCTGCAAGTTTTATTGCTTTCGTTTCCGGACGAATTGAGATTCTGCCGATATAGGTAAGATAGTCTTCGTCTTTTCTCCGAGTGAGGGTTTCTATCATGGATATGATATCTTCATCAAAACCTTCCTCTAACAATTTTTTTGCCGTCCAGTCGCTACAGTCTTCCAACAAATCATGCAAGACCGCTGCAGTCATAACTTTAAAACCAAGATGTTTTACTCTGCTCATAACAGTAAGGCAATGCAGAATATAGGGAGCTCCCCCCTTATCCATCTTATTCTGAAATGATTCTGATGCTATTCTTATGGCCTTTGCCAATGCTTCGTTTTCTTTCAATTTATGCCTCCTCAGTATAGAGATTACTGAACTGCCTCTTATTGTCAACACATATTTTTCAGGTAGCAATAAGGTCGTCCAAAGAAGGGAGTTCGGCCAAGGAATTATTTTTTCGCACGCGAAAAAATAAAGAGTTTTTAGAGGTGCCCTCATACGGTACTCAGGTACTGTGCAAGCGTTTTCCGGTACTTCTCCTCAATTCGTGGCCGTGCTCACCGTACCAGTGCAGCTCTGCCATTGATCCAGTGCACGCCTGATCATGCTTCGCGAAAATGCCGTACGGACTGAAACAGCTTCTCAATCTGTTCTTCGTAGCCGCACATGAGAATTACCGTAGATTGAAAGCCTTCCAGAATGCGTTGAAGGAGGCAGACGAGAATAATATGGAGCACATTATCGTAATCAAGCTCGATGGAATTGCGAACACGATGCGCGAGCCTGTTTAGTTCCATGCACAGTGCGAATGTCGTGGGAAACCGTTGCCGAATAGTGGTACGGATATCCTCTGCTTCATCGCATAAATAACCTTCATCGTCGAAAGCGTTGAATGCCATATCCTTCACCTGTTTACTCGTTTCCCTTACCCAGTACAACCTCCACGCCCGGAACTCAAGCTCGTCTGTTGTGTTCGTAGCGCATTGCAGCCCGCCGGTAGCGTTCCTCTTCAGCGCTTTTCGCTATGCACTACTCCTGCATGGGTATCTTGTTATTTTGCCTTTCTTCAAAATGCTTTTTTTTGATTGTGCTTTGCAGCCAGATATACAGCTTTACTATCCGCATAGTTATTTCGTATTCGCCCTGAATCCCTCCCCGTTTTATCACGTTCAGTTTCAACATTTTCTGAAGGAAATTGTCGAGTTTCTTGCTCTCGCTGGGCGAAAGATTTCCGGCGATTTGTTTTCTGGAAAACCGAATATCCGGACCTAACGCTGCGATCTTGTCCAAAATGGATTTGTAATCGCTGCTTCGCAAAACGTTGTAGACTTGCTCGTGAAGGAATTTCTTCCCCATCTCCTCTGCAGCCAGGACCACAGCATTGACTGCATCCTCTTCGCTTATCTTACTGTCCGAATCTATCCAAAATGCGGCATCTCCGATCATGTGCATGATCTTAGGGAATCCTGCGGAATAATATACCATTGTCTCCAGTGCCGGATTCTCAACGACTGTCTGTACGGAATCGAAGGCTTTTTCAAAAAAATCTTTTACTTCTACGTTTTCAAGCGGCTTGATATCTATGATTTCAAACAGCCTGTCTATAGGCTGATGATTCCGTATCATTTCCCGCCGCCTTTCCTCTGTTCCGCAGAGCATCAGCAAAAGCGGAAGGGGTTGCTTCGACAAAGCATTCTCGTCTACAAGGCTTTTCATGAAAAAAGCGAAATCGGGATTGCCCGAAATTCCGTTCAGTTCGTCGAAAACGAGGAAAATGCCTTTGTAGCCGTCGTCTTTCGTTTTCTCCAACAATTCATGGAGGAACGGCAAAAAACCATTGGCAATAGAAGGCGCATCCGTTTTCAGCGCTTCCAACCGTATCGTGAATCCGAACAATGTTTGATCGCCGATGTACTTTGCGAGAAAATTCCGAATTCTATCTGCCTTTTTTTGATCGTATGCGCTTTCGTGTATTGTCGATCGAACAACCGCTTCCCCAACATCCGGGAGAGTTTTTGCCCCGCCCAAAGGGACGTAGATTGGGAACAGGTGATGATTTTTTTCCGCCAACCATTGCGTGAATGAGGCTATGGAGCTTTTACCAATGCCGTATTCTCCTCGTACGAAAAAAGGTATCATTTTGCCGGCAGCTACTTGCCCTGCACCCCGTATGAGTATTCTCTGTATCTCCTCCGATCGTCCGGTGAATAATTCGATCGGCACAGGTTGATTAGGATAAAAAGGGCTTTTTCCTTTTTCATTCAGGTTCATACCCGATACCCTCTGTTCAAATCTTCAAACGGCTTGCTTTCAGTATACGCTTTTCCCGAGCTTTTCACCACAGTATGCTCTTCAGAACTCCAGCTCTCCCGGTCTGGGCTCAGTCTTCGCCGCGGATACCGCAAGCCGCGCGATTTCGCTCCAGGATGCTATGATGCCGTTATACGCAAGGGCTTCCTGAGCCCACCCTTTTCTGTCGCACACTGCGAAGAGCCGGTACGCGAGGTCGCGCGAAGCTTCGCCCGATCCGCCGAGACGGGACAGGAGGGAGCCTGCTGCTTCCTCACCTTCCTCCTGCTGGGAGCGGATGAGGTGCTGAAGCGAAAGCCATACAGGCAATTCCGCAGGGTTCGCATATGGCTTCAGCTCCGCGCGCGAGAGGAGGCGCACCTTACCCGCCCGGGCGGACACTATGCCAGATGCGTCGAGCCCTTCGACGGACACTGCCTTTGCCTTGCTCAGGGTATCGGCTTCGCCGAACTGCGCTTCTGCAGTGCCGAACTGTTCGAACCATGCGAGGGCCCAGCGGGTTTTAGCGTCGAAGTCGCCTTCCTGTTCTGCGAGCGCTTCGTCGAGGGTCCGGTTAATGAGGGCAAGGGCTTCGCGCACCGGAAGTTCCTTGCCTTCTGCGCCGAGCACCTTCGCATACCGCGTGTACACAGCCATGCCCGGGCCTATGGCTGCCTGAGCGAGGTCCACAGGTGCTATGTTCCCTGCCTGGAGTATGCGGAGGGCTCTGGGAAGCTCCTGTTTCAGCGCGCCTACGAATTCCTTGCGCGTGGCAGTGCCTGCGTCCTGGCTGCGCTTTCTGCACACGAGCACGATGCTCGACGCGAGGGCACCGACATTTCTTTTTAGATTACCAGTATACTCGGTGCGCAATGGCCAGGTGCCGCTGACGGAGAAGCCTGACCTGATCACTGCCTCGAGGAACGTTTCCCATCCTGTGCTCGCAGCGCCCCCTTCGCCTTCGCTTTCGGACTGCTTGAACGCGTAGTAGATGGTGACAGGAAACGCAGGATGGGCCTGGTCTGCGATGCGGCGCATGGCCTCGGTCATGCCATGAAGGAAAAAGGCCTCTGCCTTTTCCTTAGTCCCGTGGCGATAGGGGGTTGCCACGAGCTCCTCTGCCTTGGGAACAGCGAGGGTGGCAAAGAGGTCCGGGAACAGGGGGTTCAGGGACCGGCGCAGCCACACATAGAAGAAGTCCGAGAGGTCAGCGTACCCGATGTTGTCGTAGTAGGGAGGGTCGGTGGAGATAATTTTATTTACACTGATGTTTTGAACAATAGCATCTGTCTGTTGCGCATGACCGACTAAGATAGTCGGGACTGTTAGGAGTTGATAATATGCCTGATCAATACCAATAAAATAGTTACCTGATGAATCACTAAACGGATTAGCTTCAGCAAAATCCCAGACCATCGGAATCGCTTGTCGTCCAAAAGTACTTGTAATAGTATCGCGACCACTATGCCAAGAGCAAATTGATGACCAATAATTTGTGCCTTTATCCACTGCAAACGCCAGATACACTGCCACAGCATCCGCGTATGCGGCTGGTCCGGTTCCGCCGTCAGAGAGGCGCCTGCCGCCCCCTGGGGGGCTGGAGGACGGACCCGGCGCGGAGCTGAACAGGCCGGAAGCGAGGGCGTCGCGCAGGACGCATTCCCGCGCTTCGGCCACCAGGTCCGAGAAGGTAGTAAGCGCGCAGAGCTGGCGCGGGGTGAAGAGGTCTCGCCACTTCACCATACCATATTCTTGTACACGAAATCCGAGCGCCTTAGCAGGCAAATCTGTCTCAGGTACATCCTTCGGCTTTGCGCTTAGGGCAATCGCTTCCATCTCAGGCGTTGGTGACAAATACACCCTTCCATGTTCACCCTCAGCGACCACGGCCATAAGCCGTGCTCCCATGCGCCCGGCTTTCGCTTCCGATCGCAAATATTCGAAGGGCATTGGCGTTCCTGACATGAGACACAAGAAGATACTCCCACTGCTTCCTGATTTCGTGCCTCGCTTTGCAGTTTCCGTATCCGCAGGCTTTCCCGTCTTCACCGCGAAGCGGTAGCCCCGGTCTCCAACCAATATGGGCTCCACGTACGCCTCTTTGCCCGGCTTCGTGGAAAGCATGAACGTGGATGCAAGCGGTACCTCCACCTCAGCGAACGCGGGGTTCGGGCTTCTGACCGTGCGCGCCCAAATCCAGGCTATTACCGTGAGCTGTTTACCGACATACGGCGCGAGGT
>CAZWAS010000097.1:0-6731 GCA_964631915.1 uncultured Spirochaetales bacterium
CGGAGAGACGCTGATGACCCCCAATCCGAGCGGATATTTTCGCGGGAATATCCGTTTTATCTCTTCGGGATCCGTGTATCCGAGAAGCCGCGCTGTCCAGTTTATCGCGGTATCGAAACCTATGCTCTCCAGCACTTTGAGCGAAGGTATGTTCATCGAATGCGCAAGGGCATACCGCGCCAGCACGGGGCCTTTCCATTCGCCTTTGTAGTTCAGCGGCGTGTACGGAGTACCGTCATCGTTCCAGAATACGACAGGTCCGTCGAAGAGAAGAGTCGCAGGTGTGATTTTTTTGTTTTCTATCGCTGCTGAATAATAGAGCGGTTTGTAAGCGGAGCCGGGCTGTACCTGAGATTGAACCGCCCTGTTGAACTGATTCAGTCTGTCGAACTTGCTGCCACCCACCATGGAGAGTATGTAGCCTGTCTCGTTGTCTATGGTTATAAGGGCTCCTTCCACGGTGGTCATAGCAGCCGTTTTCTGAGAGCGTGCATATGAGACTTTCGTTAGATTTTTCAACTCTTCCTGGCCGAACATCATAGAAAGCATGTCCAGAGTCGGGTTCAGGTTTTTTTCGAACAGTTCCCGGGCGTATTTTTTCTCTTTAGCTCCAGGCGGTGCATGGAAATCGTCGATATCGAAACAGAGCGAGAGAAGGTTGATGATCGGAATGAAATTCTGATCTACGAATTCTATCCTCGTACTTGTTTGAGCCCTGAACTGTTTGTTTATGTCCGCTATCGCTGCTCCCATCATCGAATCCGCAATTTTCTGATAATTCAAGTCCAGCGTCGTGTGCACGATGAACCCGTCTTTGTATATGTCCAGAGAGCCGTAGAGTAACTCATCGAGTTCCTGGCGGATGTATTCGCTGAAATAAGGTGCTCGATCTTCCCGTTCGAAAAAAGCGGTTGTGGTATTGGCCCGCGTGTAGTCGTAGTTGTTCCAGTATTCGTCGAAGGATTGCTCGACTTGCGCCCGGTCTGCATATCCGAGTTCGACCATCTGGTTGAGTATTTCGTATTGGACCTTTTTAGCCCTATTGGGGTAGCGTATGGGCGAATACATACCCGGCCGTACGAGCTGTATCACGAGCATGGCCGATTCCGCAAGCGTGAGATCCCGTGCAGAGTGCTTGAAATAGAATTGCGAAGCAGCTTCCACGCCGTAAGTGTTGGAGCCGAATGGCATTTTATTGAGGTACAGTTCGAGTATCTCGTTCTTTGTCAGTCTCCTTTCGAGTTGCATGGCATACCAGAGCTCCACAAACTTTCTTCTCAGCGATATGTCCGATCTGTCCGCATAGAGGTGGCCTGCGAGTTGCTGGGTTATCGTGCTCCCTCCGGAGAACAGTTTTCCCGTGAGTATCTGCCATACGGCCCTGAGCGTACCTTTCACGCTGAAACCATGGTGCTGGAAAAACTCCTGATCCTCCCGGGTGATGAGCGCATAGATGAGATGTTTCGGCATTTCGTCTATGGATACGATTTCCCGCTTTTCATCGGAAAAAAACTCGGTTATGAGGTTGTCGTGCACATCCAGAATCTGTGAGGGGAGGGCCGGCTGATATTCTCCGAAATTCTCGACATTCTGGATGTTTTTTGTGGCAGAAAGGGCGAATCCCAGAGAAATTCCTATGGCAAGAGCGAAAACGATGCAGACGCCTAGGAGAATTTCTACGGTGATTCTCAATTTTTTTGAAAAAGCCATGAGGGTAGGGTATGGTTGTGGGGCTGTTTTGTCAAGCTGACAGGAGGCCTCTTCTCAGGCAAAAAAAATGGTCGGTTCTGAAAGAACCGACCAACCTGGTGTCGGTTTCATATATAGTGAACTGGGAGGGGAACTATACTGAATAACCGACACTCTAATTATCGTCGCTTATGGAAAAAGGTTTACATTATTTTTCTTCAATAACTATTTCCATGAGCAATGCTATTTTATACGTTTTTCCGAATTGTGCATAGAACTTCTTCGTCAACCGATAATCGCCTATGGCAAACACGACGGAATGCTCTCCTTCTTCGAGGCCAAAAGGAGTCGCATTCGTCACATCGACTCTTTTCCCGTCGAGATACACGACTGTATCGGACGGAGCTTCCAGAACGACCTGAGTCGATGTTTTTTCCAAGGTCACTCGAATTTCCGAAACATCTCCTTTTTCAATTGCGAATGTGAGAGCTTGTTCTCTGTAATTCCGCGAGATTATTTTCAAGCTGTGCAACCCCACGGTGAGCGGTATCTTTTCCCTGTAGTCCTTAATTTCCTTTTCGTCTATGAGCACGTTCACGTCTTCAGCTTTTCCTGAGTCTTGGGATTCTATGGCGAGTTGCAGAAATCCTATATCGAGAAAGAGAGGGCGAACCTTCACGGGGAAGCGGGCGGTAAAGGCAGCCTGTGGAATTCCTTTCATGATCGGGAGTATAGTCAGCAGCACAGGGTACTGAGCCGCATCGTAGGTCGTCATTACTATACGGGTCCCGGCTGAAGCCTTCAGTCTCACTTCGTTCTGAAGAGGCATTTGAAAATACACTTTCCCTGCCTGCGGCAGGGGGTAGAACAGGAGTCTGTCTCCTTTGTAGGAGAGAATCCCTTTTTCTGGCGCAGGATTCACCGCCTTATACATATACACGGCAAAACTGTCTCTGAATTCTTTCAGCACCGCAGGAATGCTCACTTCTATTTCGAATCCTTTATGAATAGGGGATTCTTCCGCGATCACGAAGGCGAGGATGTCTTCGATGGATAGGAACATATCTTTTTCTGTTTTGAAAGAACCGTCGATCTGCACGGTGTTTGAGAGAGGACCTCGTATAGTATCCGCATAGGCAGAAAGCGAAAGCATCGCTATGAACGCTGTCGTACAAATACTTTTTCGAATCATTTATTCACCCTTGGTATGAGAAGCATGGGATCCTTCGGCTTGCCCTGGTTCCGCACCTCGAAATGCAAGTGCGGTCCTGTGGAAAGCCCCGTGTTTCCTACCTCTCCGATAATCATACCCGAATATACATCCTGATTCAACTCCACAAGTTTTTTCGAAAGATGGCCGTATACGCTTTCCCATCCGCCGGTATGTGAAAGCACGAGATAGTCGCCGAGCACTGGGTCGTTACCGGATTCCTGTACTTTTCCGTTCCGCGCTGCATATACCTCGGTTCCTTCGGGTGCAGCGAGATCGATTCCGTTATGAAACGATGCGTGCCCAGTAAAAGGTTGCAGGCGCATGCCGAATGCAGAAGAGAGTTTTCCTTTGGGCAGAGGAAAGCGGAACAGTATCTGGAGGAAGTACGCCCGTTCCACGCTGTGAAAGCGCTCCGAAACATAGAATAGAAAATCCTGCGCTTTGCCATGAATGCTAACCGTAAAACGCTGCGGTGTCGCCTGCGAATCCTTCCTCCACGCAATCATGAGATGTTCGAGCTCGCTTTCAGGGTCCTTTGGCATGAAAATTCCCGGCAGGTTCGGCAGAACCAGCCTTGTTCCGGCAGGGAACGTCAGCGGGTGTTCGATCCTATTTAGGGTAGCCACTGTTTCGTACGGGAGATTTGTTCGCGCGGCCAGAGAAAACAGGGTTTCGTCTTTTTTGGTGCGATATTCGTACAAAACGAGAGAAGGAAGTTCCTGCTGCTGTGCCGAATTCTTATAGTAGAGCTCCAGATCGGATGCGAGCTGTTTGAACACAGGGTCCCTGCCAGATAATTCTGCGATAAGGGGGTACTGCGCATGGATTCCTGCGGCACAGAGGAGGAACAGGATACCGCTGCAGGATTTAGCGATGATGGTTTCGAAGCTTGAAGCTTTTTCGCGCATACAGCAGGAACCCTATCAGATAGATATAGAAGAAGGTTGCGGCAATTGCCGCAACAAAAATTTTCCTGAAATACAAAAGTAGGATGCCGTACAAACCGGCAAGAGAAACGAGTATGAAAAGAATTCGCACGGCAAGAGGGAGTATGAGTTTTCTTAAAAACGCCACCGGGCTTCCCTGCGTTTTATATGCTCTGTATATCCGCAGAGCCAGAAAAGCGAGTATGAGAGTAAGCGCGAGTATAAGAAGCGCAGCAGTGTAGGTTCGCGCGGAAATGCTCGCCCACAGCCAGAGCGGATATGTGATTGCAACGCTTACCGCTACAGCAAAAGCCAGAAATGCCAGCGCAATGCCTAAGGTTTTCAACAGTGCGGCATAACCTTTGAGAATGCGGAAATTCGGCGACAGTATCTTCTTGTTCATGGTCGTGCTTCTTTCCCTTTGCTTTCCATATTCATGGAGAGATTCCGATATTCTTCCGCTTCTTCGGGTTTCCCGAGCCGTTCTGCGGTTTCTTCGAGCTGTTTGAGCGTTTTCAGCACATCGTTCGACAGGTTCAGCACAGTATACACTCTGAGCGCCTTTTTGAAATATGCATATGCCTCTCCATGATTCCCCGCCTTCGCATGTATGATGCCAAGGGCGAAGAGGTCCATGGCAATACCCAGACTGTGTTCCCAGAGTTTATCGTGGGTGAGCGCAAGATTCGCATATTCAATCGCCTTGGGATAGTCCTCCTGCTTGGAAAATAGGGATGCGAGGTTGTAGTAGTTCGATGCGAGTTCCTTGTGTCGTTTCAGTTTCCTGTTGATCGTCGCTGCCTGCTCGAACAGTTTTTCCGCTGCGGTCATGTCGCCCGTGTATTTGCGAAGCACGCCGAGGTTATGGTAGAGGATCGCCTTATCTGCTTCGATGCGTGCAGGATCTTTTTTGTCCGATCCCTTTTCTATGGTTTCGAGTGCCAGGCCCGCTTCCTGAAAGAATTCTTCGGCCTTGTTGTAATCTCCCTGGAGCATGTACCATTCTCCGAGGTTGTTCGAGCTTTGGAACAGGAGGGTGTTATCTCGTATTTTCTCTGCAATCTCCTTTGCCTGGCTGAAATACCATTGCGCGGTTTTCATATCTCCTGTGGCGACGTACACTTTACCGATGGAAGCGTAGGATTGGACGATTCCCGGCTCGTTATCCACGGACACGTTGTAGGTGAGGGCGAGATCGAAAAAGCTCAGCGCCTTGTCATACTGGGCCTGCTGATAATACGCATTCCCGGATTCCGCATATTCTGCAGCGCGGTTTTTAGCATCCGTGATTTCTTCCTTCTGTTTCGGTGCGCTCGAACAAGAAGAGAGGCTCAGTATGATCGTTAAGAATAAGAACCATGCTCTCATCAGAAGTCCTCGCTCCTATACCCCTGGAATGTGGTAGGCTGCTCTCTCTTTTCTGGAATTCCGCCGCGTATGAGGGGGTTGTTCCGTATTCCTTCGAGCACATCCTTCCCCTGGTCTATGGCCTTTCTCCCTCCTTCGAGCAGGCCAGTTATCTGCGGCTGACTTGATGTGAGGTACGCGGTGAATTTTCGAATTTGATCCGTGGTATCGTTCAACTGCTTCAGTATTCCCTGTATCTGGTTCATAAGCGCATTGTTGTCGTCCAGAAGCGTGGCAATTGAACCTTTGGGATCGAGGAGTGTTTTCACAAGCCCCTTCGGGTTCTCTGTGATCTGCCTCAAATCTTTTACAATGGTATCGATATTTCCCAGGAGCGTGTTGACTTTCTTCGTCGTGTCTTCGAGTACCACGTTCACGTTGTCGGAAGTTCTCGCAAGCACAGAATTAATATTCTGTATGGTCGTATTGGCGTCTTGCACCGTACCCCTGATGGATGCGAGCAGATCCTTCACCGGTCCCGAACCTCCGCTTCCGCTGAAGTTGTCGTTGAGAGTCTTGCTCAGCGTAGTGATGGATACGAGCACTGTGTTCACATTTTCAAGCACCGGCCCGATTCTTCCGATGAGGCCGTTTATCACATCTTCGGTCAGAGGCAGATCCACAAGTCCCTGGGCTATGAGAGCTTTCCCTTCCGCCGAATCCATGGACGGTATGAACGAATTCTCGGACAGAGGTCCTCCGGGGTCTTTCCCCGGATGGAACACCATGCCCCCTCCGAGTCCAATCGGGCTCGATGCGAGCTGAAGCACCGAGTTTTTCTTCACTTTCGTGTAATAGGTGTCGAATATGACGAAGTCTATGGTAACTTTGTTATCGTCGCCGAGGGATATCTGCTTCACCTTTCCGATCTGAAACCCTTTCAGCGTTATCGCCATCCCTGAGGATATGCCTTGGGCCGAAGAAAATTTGCTGGTGAAATGGTAATCCTTTGCGAACCAACGCTGATTCAGTCCCATCAGGATGAGAATGGCTGCAACCGCAACCACTGCGATGAGCACGAAAACTCCCACTACCTGATCGGCAAACCGGATCCTGAACTTCATAGCCTCACTCTAGTCGATATCTTTCCCATCTGTCAATGAGAATCGTCTCCTTCGGGTTCGAGCAGCTCGAGGATGTCCGAGTCGAAGGATGCACTCTCGCTCAGTACCTGAGTCAGAATATCCTGAATATCTTTTTGCGACGATTTCACCACAGTGCGGAAATCGTCCGCCACGAGAACCTCACCGCCTTTCACCACCACCATGTAATCCGAAATGAGAGATGCGAGTTTCGGATAATGGGTCACTGCGACAATCGTCTTTCCTCTGCGCTTGAGATCCCGAATCATCTGAACAATGCGATCCACGGAGGCGGAATCTATGGATGTGGTCGGCTCGTCCATGAACAGGATATCCGGATCGGTGATGAGGGCGCGTATGAAGGAAATCATCTTCTGTTCGCCCGCGGAAAGCTGCGAAGGTCGGGAAGAGAGG
>CAZWAS010000097.1:6741-15857 GCA_964631915.1 uncultured Spirochaetales bacterium
CGCGGAACTCTATCTTTTCAATGAAAGAAGTTATGCGTTTTCGTATTTCTTCAGGATCCATATCCTTGAAATGAAACCGAAGGGGCAGCTCGAGGTTCTGATACAGGCTCTTATTCGACCAGAGTGCGGCATCCTGAAACACGAACCCGTTCCGTTTTCTGATATCGAGCATATCCCTGTCGGATATCCAATTGAGGTCTTTGCCGAGCAGCTTCACTATGCCGGAATCGGGCACTATTATGCCCGCAGCCACTTTGAGCAGCGTACTCTTGCCCGATCCCGAAGGTCCCATGATGATGGTGCTCTTTCCTTTCGGTATCGAAACAGAGATGCCCCTCAAGATTGGCTGACCGTCCTTCTCGAGCCGGATGTCCTTCAATTCTACAGCGAGCTCTTCCATGCTCCCTATCCTCTGTTCATCACAAGTAATAGATGAGGGTTATCACCGCATTTGCGAGTATGCATAGGACGATTCCCACTCCTACCGCTTTTATCACCATCTGAGGAATTTCCGTGGTCGCCCTGTCGACTTTAAATCCGAAATATGTGGATACCGTTGAGATGATCATGCCGAAAAAAACGCTTTTTACGAGCGATGCGGCTATATCTTTCGTCTTCAAGGAAGCGAGAAGGCTCGCAAAGTATTTGTCCACCGGAACAGGTCGGACGAGTTCGGAAATAAGAAAAGATCCTACGAGTCCGAAGATATTGAAATACAGGTTCAGGAGTACCATGGCGATCGTCACTCCGAGGAACCGCGGCACCACGATATAGGATATGGGATTGATGCCCACTGAAACATATGCTTCGATTTCATGGGATACTACCATGTTGCCGATTTCTGTGCATATTGCAGTTCCGGACCTCGCTATGATGATGAATGCAGTGAGAATAGGGCCGAGTTCACGGGTAATGACCGTTATGAGTATGGAATAGAGGAGCTGACTCTGTCCGAATTGTGTGAAAAGCGACATGCCCTGAATGATGATGATGGCTCCCAGTGCGAGGGAGAGCACTGAAATGACGGCAAGCGCGTCGACGCCAGTGAAAAGGATCTGCATGACGAGTACTCGGTAGCCGACTTGGTTTCTCCTGAAAAAGGACAAAGTCTCGCGGAGGATGGAGAAAAGGAATCCGGCTGCATACACGAGATTCTTCGCCCTCTGAGTGACTCCGCGCCCTAAAGACGCTATCATTATTCCTCCAGTTTTTTTACCTTCTCTATCTTATCGGAAACAACAGCAGACTTCAATAAAATCAGAGAAACGGTTCCAGAAACACGTCGTCTATGGGCTTTTTGCATGCGCTCTTGCCAAGATGTCTGTCCGGCCGTGATGCGCCGTGGAAATCGGAACCGGCGGAAACGAGGAGTTTGTGCGCATTTGCGAGTTTCAAAAGCCTAGTGCAGTCGCTTGCCGATGCGTTAGAATGGTATACCTCCATGCCGTCGAGCCCCATCTCCTTCCACAGTGCGAGCTGAGGTTCAAATTTCCCCCAGGAAAGGTACAGGCTCAAGGGATGAGCGAGCACTGCTTTCCCGCCTGCCGTATGAACGAGGGAAATAGCTTCTTCTATGCGTAAGGATTCGCGCTCTTCGTAAAAGGGTTTGCCTTTTCCCAAGTAAAGGAAAAATGCCTTTTCTATGGTTTTCACAAAGCCTCGGTTTACAAGATACCGTGCGAAATGAAGTCTACTTACGATTTTCCCTCCTGCAAGGGCTTCGACTTCCTCCTGATTCACGGTAAGCCCGTGTTCGCGCATTTTAGCAAGAATCCGAGTATTTCTCGCCGCCCGTCGTTCGTGCAGTGTTTTCAAGGCGGATTCGAATGCTCCGTTTACGGTTTTCAGTCCGAGGCCCAGGAGGTGAAACTCTCCGGGGGAAGGGAAGAAAACCTCTAGTTCTATGCCTGGCACCAGCAGTATTCCCTGTTCCTGTGCAGCTTCGCCTGCTTCGGCAAGACCGTCTATGGTATCGTGATCCGTCACGGCAACTGCTTTTAACCCCAAGGCTTTCGCTGCTGCGATGAGCTCTCTTGGCGATAAGGTTCCGTCGGATTTGTTCGTATGCGTGTGTAAATCGATCATTATGAAGGTATTTTACATTTTTCTTTCTCATTGTTCAAAGCAAGACGCCGATATTTTAATAGAAAGATTAGGAAAAATCGTGCTATTGACAGCAGGGAGCTGTGAACTTAAAATTTTCTGTATCAGTAAAAGGATCATGAATGTTGAAACATTATTCACTGAGCGGTGGATCTTTCGTTGTATCGGACAGAATCTTGAACAACAGTTCCATTTCTGTGGATTATAAGAGAATTCAAGGATTCGGCGGCAAATCGAAGTACAACTTTTCGGTGCCGGATGGAATATACGGCTTCCCCGCTCTCATCAATATCCACGATCATCTGCGCGGCGATTATCTGCCGAAAGTCGGTCCCCAGGGAAAGAATTACTATGTAAACTGGTCGTACTGGGATTACGATTTGAAGTCGTCACCCGTATTTACGGAACGTGCCAACATCGCGGTGGAAGATTGCTACAGCCTCGGTGCTTATAAAAATCTTTTTTCAGGCGTGACTACGGTGAACGATCATTTTCCGCATGAGTTCAACGAACCATTCATTCCTTTTCTTCCTATCAGAGTCATCTCTGAATACACGTTGGCTCACGAATGTTCGTCTTTCGATCTGAAGTGGGGCGACGGCATCGAAGTGGAGCACAGACGCGCGGTAAAGCGCAATCATCCGTTCATAACGCATCTCGAAGAGGGTTTCGATCCCGAATCGCAAAGCGGCATAGAGATACTCGAAAAACTGCGTTGCCTCGACGGGTACACCGTTATGATTCACTGCATCGGATTCACGGACGATGATATCGATAAGGTGAGTAAAGCGGGAGCGCATATCGCCTGGTGCCCCTGTTCGAACGAGTTCATGTTCAACACCACATGTAAAATACGAAAAATATTAGCGAAAGGGATCAATGTGAGCATCGGGACCGATTCGACCGCGACAGGTTCCGTCAATCTCCTCGAAGAGGTACGATACGCGAGAAATACGTACAGGGAAATGTACGAAGAGGATCTGAACGCGGAAACGCTTTTCCGGATGGTGACCAGTAATCCTGCCAGAGCGTTCCGCATGGATCGGGATATTGGAAGTCTCGAAGTAGGGAAGTTCGCTGATATTCTATTTCTGCGTCCGCGGATGGAGAATCCGTACGAAGCGCTCGTCAATGCTGAAATGGAAGATATTGAACTGCTCATCCTTGAAGGAAATCCAATTTATGGAAGTATTCGGTATGAAGAGCTTTTCAATTTAAGAAAAACAGAGTATTCTCGAATTCGGGTGGCTGGCAGAGAAATGCTGGTGCGGGGGAAACCGCAGAAATTGCTTGATAGAGTGCGCGAGGCGGTCGGGTTCAAAAAAACTCTCGAGTTCTTGCCACTAGAGGATAGTAAGTAAGGATCGAATTATGTCACCAAAAGCAATGCAGTACAAGCCGAATTCCATCATCTTTTTTCAGGGCGATGTAAGCGATAAAATTTATATCCTCAAATCCGGTAAAGTGAGCCTTAATTCCAAAGACATAGAGACCGGACAGGAAATACGCGATCTCATCCAGACCGGGGAGTTCTTCGGCGTCAAATCCGCCTTGGGGAAATACCCTCGGGAAGAAACCGCAGTCGTTTTGAGCGAGGCATCTGTCGTACAGTTTTCGGTTCCGGAGTTCGAGCAGCTTGCGATGTCGAACACGAGAATCATCATGAAAATGCTCAAAGTTTTCTCCAACCAGCTCCGTAGGATTCACAAACAGGTACGAAATCTCCTCTCGACGGGAGAACAGCTCAATGCCGAGGAGGGGCTTTTTCGTATAGGGGAATATTATTTTAAGAATAAACGCTACGCTCAGGCCCTCTACGCCTTGAGGAGATATCTTACATATTATCCGACTGGGCAATATGCCGATGAAGCCACGCGGAACATTGAAGTGGCCGAACGGTACAGTCAGCAGTACGGAGACGGCAAAGGTCCCGCGCCTGTGCAGGCTGTAGCTCCGGCCGCGGCCGCATCGAAACCGGAAAAAGGCAAAGAGCTCTCCGATGTTGCCCGCATCTATTACGATGCTGTCAGCCTGTTCAGCCAACAGAAGTTCGCTGAAGCCCTGAAAGCGTTCAAAAGCATTGCGGAACAGACTGCTGACCCCGAGTACTCGGCGAAATCGGAATTCGAGGTCGGGCGCTGTATGTTCAGCATGAACGACTTTGATGCATGCATAGCGCATTTCACCGGGCTCGTGAAGTATCCCAAACATCCGGACCTTCTCGATGCGCTCTTCTATGTGGGAAAGTCGTACGAGAAAAAGGAAGATAAGACGAAAGCCGCTGGTTTCTACAAGAAGATCCTTAGCATGGCAGCTGAAGACGATCAGGTCGCTCGAAAGGTGAAGAAAGCTCTCAGAGAATTGGAGGGGGGCAAATAATGGCCTTGGATTTATCAGCTTTCGAAAGGTTTGCAAAAATTTTCCAGCCGAACGATATCATTTTCTGCGAATATGAACCCGGAGATAATTTTTATCTCATCCAGTCCGGAAGGGTCGGCATCGTCAAAATCATGGGAGATATCGAAAAAACGATTGATATCTTGAATCCGGGCGAAGTTTTCGGGGAAATGGCGATACTCGAAGAAGCTCCGAGGTCCGCCACTGCAGTAGCCTTGGACAAAGTGAAGGCTCTCGAATTCAACCGAGCGAATTTCGAAGTGCTTATGATGGGAAACCCGCAAATAGCGATGAAACTTCTTAAGCTGTTTACGAAGCGCATATATGATCAGAAACGGCGATTCATGATCTTGACGCTGGACGATATTCAGGCCAAGGTGGCAGATGTGTTCCTCATGCTTTCCGAAACGCGGTTTTCAATCCCGATTCCGACGAGCGGGAATTCAAAACGACACCGGACGATATCGCGCATTGGGCGGGCATGACACCGGGACAGTGCAGAGACGTTATCAATCATTTTGTGTCTCAGAGGAGAATCGAGATATTCAAGGATAAGATTCTCGTGAAGAACATCAACGATTTCGCACGTTTTGTCGGCACAAAACGCAACCAACGCACTGGGTAAAGGAGAGTTCATGCACGGCTGTAGCGTGGCGAGAGACGAGGATAACTTGCATGCAGAACGCCCCGAGGTGCTCGTCGGAGAAAACGGAAGGGATGCGCGTTATTCCCCCAGCGTTTTTTGCTTCCTCGGCCACGTGCGGAAGAACGTCGAAAAATATTCAGCGCTTATTATTGACGCGGATCTGCCGATGATCTTGGGAGATCAATTCTTTTCGAATTCGGTCGAGGCTGGACTTCTTAAGGAAACATGTGTAGTATGCATCCCAGCACCGATATGCTACGATGGGCTTGCAGCGACAATCGACTCCCGAAAGCGGCGATGCGTTGCAGCGGATGCATGAGCAAGGAGATGTTCGATGCTATGAATATCGGAGAAGCGACGGTGAAAGAACATGTGCCCACCGTTTTCGACAGGATGAATGTGAGAAATAGATTGGAGCCTTTGTCGAAGATTACAACGATCAATGCAGCAGAAAATGCCGAGCATACATAAAAACAAGAAACAAGGAGGTAGTATGGCCACCACCAAGAAGCAGCCTGAAAAACAGGAAAAACCGGCAAAAGCCCCTGCAAAGAAGGCGTCTGCAGCAAAAAGCGCTGAAAAGAAACCCTCAGAGAAGAAGACTCCGGTGAAAAAAGTTCCAGAAAAGAAGGCTCCTGCAAAGAAAGCCCCTGCAGCCAAGGCTCCTGCAAAGAAAGCCCCTGCAAAGAAGGCGTCTGCAGCAAAAAGCGCTGAAAAGAAACCAGCAGCAAAGAAAAAAGTCGTGAAGTGAGAAGAATGTTCGAAACAAAAAAGCCGGGAAACGCCCGGCTTTTTTGTTTTTCATGCGCTTTAGCCAGGAGAGGGGATTGAACCCTCGACCTGCTCATTACGAGTGAGCTGCTCTACCACTGAGCTATCCTGGCGAATCTGAACCTGCCTGCACGAAACGCGCAAACGGCGGTACTGTACGTTCCTATTCCCACAGACACTATACGGAAATGAAAAAAAAATCAAGAGAACCTCGTATATCAAGAAAGGAAGGATAGAACCGATACTGTATGGGAGGAGGAAGGATTCGCATGATTCGAGGTCTATACACGGGTGCAAGCGGCATGGTCGCTCAAGAACATAGGATGGATGCGCTTGCCAACAATCTTGCGAATGTCGATGTGTACGGTTATAAACGAGACACTTCGGTTCACAAAGCCTTTCCTGAGATGCTTCTGCGCAGGATGAACGACGACGGCATGCACATATTCCCGTTCGGTTCGGTGGACGTCACTCCCATTGTGGGAAAACTCGGTACGGGTGTGGAGCAGAACGAGACGTTCACCGTATTCGATCAAGGTGCATTGAAGCAGACGGACAACGATTTCGATCTCGCTCTCGAAGGAAGCGGTTTTCTCGTCATAGAAACGAACGAGGGTGAACGGTTTACCAGGAACGGCGCTTTTCATATCAGCGATAACGGTATACTCGTGACGAAGGACGGACTTCCTGTGCTTGGAGAAAAGGGCATTATCCGTTTGAAGAAGAACAATTTCGTCGTCGATCAGAACGGCCGTATCTTCCAAAATGCGGACTACGCAGGGGATGAGACACGACTCGTTTCGAAAGAAGAGAATGAATGGAAGAACATCGAGCTTGTGGATACTCTGCGGATTGCTGATTTCAGGCGCACGAGGTATCTGCAGAAACAGGGCAATTCCCTTTGGAAAGCCACGTTCGAGTCGGGCGAACCGATTCCTCTCGAAGGAAACGACAGGCCAAAGGTACGGCAGGGATTTCTCGAAATTTCCAATGTGAATCCTGTTACCGAAATGGTGAACATGATCGAAGTGAACAGAGCATACGAGGCGAATCAGAAAGTGATTCAGACAGAAGACGGTCTGTCTGCAAAACTCATCAACGAGGCAGTCAGAGTATAGGAGGTAGTGTACTATGATGAGATCGCTCTGGACTGCGGCATCCGGCATGACCGGTCAGCAGTTCAATATCGATACGATTTCCAATAACCTCGCGAACGTCAACACAACGGGTTTCAAGCAGAACAGGGTGGATTTCGAGGATCTTCTATATCAGACTACCCGCATGGCTGGAACTCCCGCGACGGAAGAGACCCTTGTTCCTGTCGGCGTGCAGGTCGGCCACGGCGTGAAAGAAGCTGCCACGCAGAAGATATTCACACAGGGAGCCCTTCAGGCCACGGGAAACATTTCCGACATCGCTTTGGAAGGGGAGGGATTCTTCAAAGTGCTTCTCTATGACGGCACTTTCGGGTATACGAGAGATGGAGCCTTCAAAATAGACCAGAACGGGCAGCTCGTCACATCGAACGGATACAGGGTCATGCCCGAAGTCATACTGCCTGAGAACTTTATACGGGAAAGCCTTACGATTTCTCAGGACGGAAGAGTGACAGTGAAAGTTCCGGGAAACGATAACCCTCTGGAAGTCGGTCAGATGGAAGTATACCGTTTCGTGAATCCTGCGGGGCTCCAAGCCATAGGCGAGAACTTGTTCAAGGTTTCGAATGCTTCCGGGGAAGCGATAGGAGGAAGACCGGGATTTGATGGAATGGGCAAGCTTATCCACAAGTATCTGGAAATGTCCAATGTGTCCGTTGTCCGGGAAATGGTGAATATGATCGTTGCGCAGAGGGCGTATGAAATGAACTCGAAAGCCATCCAGACCTCGGATACTATGCTCGGCATTGCGAACAGCTTGAAACGATAAGCTAGGAATCTTTGTATGCTCAAAGAGCATGTTGTGCTGAAAAAACATTGTATGTCGAAACTGCAGAGAGTGGCGAGATTGTGTCTATTTCTTTCCATAGGAACTGTCTCCCTTTCGGCATCAGATTTCTACGTACGGCCGGTGATTCTGGAATCTAAGATCTTGCGTGCAGAAGCTTTGGTCACGGTTCCGTCGCAAAGCTTCGCGAAGAGCGAAGTCTTGAACAGACCCCTATCCCCTTTAGCCGATTTGCCTGCGCTTATTCCTCTTTCCGATATCCGTGCATCCATAGCATCATCCGGGATCGACTCTTTCATCCTCATAGGCGGTTCCCGTTCGGTATACGTACCTTTGCGTTTTGTACTTTCCAAGCAGTGCGACTTTTATGTGTCTCTTTTGTCTTTTCTGAATGAATATCTCTCGCCTGCGAACGAACGTGTGGAAATCGAATTCGACGAACGAGTACAGCTTCCCGAAAGCGGAGATTTTAGTTTCAGGATAGTGAAGTCTCAGAAACGGCTGAACCGAATCACAGGTGAGTTGCACCTCGCATATTCCGCGAGAGAGGACCACAATAAGAAAGAAGCATACCTCATGGTAAAAGTCCATCACTTCCTTCCAGCCCTCTGTGCGATTCGCGATATAGCTGCCGGGACGGTTGTGAGCAGTGCGGATTTCGTTGTAGGCAGAGTGGAACTGGGCAAAGATTCGGGAGAGTACATAGTTCCCGGTACCGAGTTCGGTTCTGTCACAGTCAAGCAGAACCTCGCGCAGGGTACCTTGCTGAAACGCGAACATTTGATAAAACAGACCGCGGTCAGATCGGGAGATAAAGTGAATATCGTGTTCAAAAAAGGAGCCTTGGTCATAGAAACTCCAGGCACAGCGTATTCGAATGGAAGCATAGGAGAATATGTTTTGGTCATTCCGTCGAACACCACCGACCGCTACGAAGGCATAGTCCGTGCGGCTCAGGAGGTAGAGATTGAACTTTAGATCCGTTTTCGCTCTTTGTTTATATGTGTGTGTCGGCGTAGGGCTCTTTGCTCAGAATCAGCAACCTCAACCCCAAACACAGCAGCCAGCTCCACAATCCTCTGTCCTGATAAAGGATATAGCTTTCATTCAGGGCATACGGGAAAATCAGCTTTCCGGTTTCGGTCTTGTGATCGGATTATCGGGCGGAGGAGATAGCAAGGATTCCAAACTGCTTCAACAGATACTCTCGAATCTGCTTTCTGTTTTTCAGATCGAAGTGAATCAGAAAGAGCTC
>CAZWAS010000098.1:0-7499 GCA_964631915.1 uncultured Spirochaetales bacterium
GAAACCTCGGACAAGGGGAACCCTTTTATCCATGACTGTATGCTCGAAAACGCCGAACATTTTTTCCGGAAGCGGATACTTCTGAATGCCGTAATGATAGTAGAGCCCAGCCTGAGCGGCCCAACAGATATGGAGCGTAGAGGTAACGTTATGCACGGACCATGCCATGATCTCCTTAAGCTCTTCCCAGTATGCGACATCTTCGAACTCTATCTGTTCCACCGGAGCACCGGTTATGATGAGCCCGTCGAATTTTTCGTGCTTTACCTCATCGAATGTCTTGTAAAATGTCTCCATGTGCTCAATGGGAGTATGGCTGGAAGTGTAGGTCTTTGTGTTAAGAAGCTCTATTTCCACCTGCAAGGGAGAGTTCGAAAGCTGGCGAAGAAGGTGTGTCTCCGTCGTTATCTTGACCGGCATGAGGTTGAGGATAAGTATGCGCAGAGGACGGATATCCTGATGCTCCGCCCTCGATTCGCTCATGACAAAGATGTTTTCTTTTGTGAGGGTGTTCAAAGCTGGTAATTTATCCGGTATTCTGATTGGCATAGATACTCCTCCGTGTGAATAAACACTATATGGTCTCTTTGGGGAAACTACAAGAGGCCGAGACAAACCGTGCTTGCGAGCACGACCGCGTCTTCAGTACAGAACAGATGCTTTATGTTGCTGTCGAAAAGCACATCTGCAGTCGGAGCGAACTCCTCGTCCCCTACATGGTAGGCAAGGGTTACGTATATATTCCCGAAGCAATGGATGTTCGCTCCGAGGTCTCCGAGCTTCACTGCAGTCCAGTCGAACCTGCCGAGCGCTTTTCTTAAGTTTTCTGTATCGTTCCCGTATCGCTTTATCAGGGGATTCACCGTCCGGTTAAGAAAGGGTGTCCAATAAAACTGTCCCGCAGGAAGGTCACGAAAGGAAACATTGGTTCCGCTCGTCTTCATGGGCGTTTCACAGGCCAGATAATGGAGCAACAGGATGTGTTCAGTCTGCTTCGCATGCTCCCCGCTTCCCGTATAGATCAGCGAACAGTCGTGCTTACAAAACCGAACATCTTTTCCGAACATTCGGAAAGAGCTGTATACAGCATCGCCCAGAGGAAATCCGTGCATGGCGAGCTGTTTATCCACATCGAGGCGTAATACCGCCAGTTTACCGCGCGCAAGCGCTTCGGCTTGCCCTTCTTCTTTCGACATAGCGCTTCAGACCTTCGACAACGTTCCTTCCATAATTGCTTCCACGCTCGGGAACCGCTTCGGATCTGTATGCGGAAGAAACAAAGCTCCGGTATACTGATCCATATAGCTCGGATCGGTATTGAGTTCGAGATACGTCATCTTCTTCGCAAGCTCCAGTTGCTTCCTCTGGTATTCTTGAGACACAAGCACCATATATGCTCCCATGAGCGCGGAATTCCCGATGTAATGATATTTTTCCCTGGGAACATCCGGTATGAGTCCGATGATAATGGCTTTCTCGATATCCAGGAATTTTCCGAAACCGCCTCCTATGTAAATGTTGGCGAGATCCGTGAAATCCATACCGATTTCGTTCAGCATAAGAGCGCATGCGGAATAAATGGCGGCCTTTGCCCGGATGAGGTTTTCTATATCGGTCTCGCTTATGGTGATCGCCTTTCCTGTGCCGCTTTCTTCGGGAGGCACTATGACGTAACTCGCGACCCTTCCCTGGCTTATGATGTATTCGCTCCTTCTGCCGCGGTTGAGTTTTCCTGCGGCATCGATCCATCCTGTTGTGAACAGATTCGCAATGAGGGAAATCATACCGGAGCCGCAGATTCCTTTGGGTTTCACGTCGCCTATGACCTGGCACCGGGCCTGCCCTGTTTCGCGTTCGATTTCGACTCGTTCTATGGCACCGAACGCAGCCCTCATGCCATGCTCTATGCCCCCTCCCTCAAACGCAGGTCCTGCGGAACATGCGCAGGTCATGAGGAATGTGTTGTTTCCTACCACGATCTCTCCGTTCGTGCCTATGTCTATGAACAGGTTCACTTCTTCGGAGTCCGTAGCGAGGTCCGTGCAGAGTATGCCTGCGGTGATGTCCCCGCCGACATAGCTTCCTACGTTGGGCGATATATACACGAACGACTGGGGATTGATGTCTATGCCCACATCCATGGCGCGTAGGTAGGGGAATTCGAGCACGGTCGGCGTGTAAGGAGAAAGCCTGATATATTCGGGATTCAAACCGAGCAGCAGATGCGTCATCGTGGTATTTCCCGCTATGACTGCGTTGCAGATTTCGACGGGAGCAACACTATGGCTTTCGCAGAGTTGAGCGATAAGCTTGTTGACCGTTCCCAACACTCTCGTTCTCAGTTCCTCGAGGTGTCCTGGTTTCCTCGCATAGTTTATCCTGGATATGACATCGAGACCGCAGTCGATCTGCGCGTTGTAATCGCTCCTCGTGCCTATCGCTTTCCCGAGGGGCAAAAAGATGAGCTGCACTGCGACAGTCGTAGTTCCGATATCGACCGCTATGCCGTAATGGCGGGACGTTCTATCCCCCGGTTCTATACCGATGACTCGATAGCGCTCCGGTTCGCGGATGAGCGTGACGGTCACCTTTCCTCCATCCGCGCGGAGCGCCTCCGCCACCTGCCGGATGACAGAAAGCGGGTATCCCACCTCGCGTCTTCCCCAATCCCTCTGTATGCGCCTCGTGAGCCTGTCAAGATCCGACAAACCGTCTCCAAGCCGGGGTTCCGGAACGTCGAGGAACCATTTCACTGCTATAGGGTCGTAATCCCATCTTGCAGGAAGCAACTCTCTAGGTATGAGGTGGATATCTTCATTCGAATCCGAGAATTTACCATCTTTGCGACCTATCTGCTCGGGAACCAAAACCGTGACCGGAGAATCCAGCACCTGGGTTTTGCATGCGAGCACAAACCCGTCCGCAACGACCTTCCGCGGTAGAAGACCGAGGCTGTCCGATTCAACATCGCCGGAGAGGATGCGCACAATGCATTTGCCGCACGTCCCTTTTGCTCCGCAGGGTGAATCTATGTCCACACCCGCCTGCCTGGCAGCTTCGAGCAGCTCCGTACCACGTTGTACATCCACCACTTTTTTCGAGGGAAGAAAGGTTATCTGCGGCATGGCATTTCCTTTTATGAAGCGAGTCTCGCTTTGACAAATCCTTCGATATCGCCGGCTTCCTGAGGCCCTACGACCACCTTCCAGCCTGGGAGATTTTCTTCGAGCTCTCCGCTTATCTGAGCAACATAGCCGGGGATGACGAGTTGCCGCGTTTTCACTTGAGTCTCAAGTCCTATTTCCTTCACAAATTTCGCGATAGAAGACCCATTGAACTTCCCCGCAGCCCAGGCAGTGAGCACGCTCATACCCTCGCATTCGGGAGTTATGAGCCATGCGCTTATGCCCGAATTCTCTATCTCTCCGGAAACGATGAAATACGTGAGAGAGAAGTTGGTGGTGACAAACACCGGAGAATCGTCCCGCGGGTCTCCTATAGGATATACCTTCGGTTCTACCTGGATCGGCTTCTGCGGATCGGTGAATATATTAAGCCGGAGAGTCAGAAGAATGACCAACTGAGCAGGGTCGAAGCTCGGCAGAACACAGATTCCTCCAAATTTATCGATTTCCGTCACTGCTTCAACGGTATCGTCCATCTGATTTCCCGTGTCTATGAATCTGAGATACGGATAGCCCAAAGGTTTATAGTTGTCTTTCAGCGCTGCCTGGCGTGCCAAAGAGTTCACCTGGAACTGTTCGGCAAAGGAACGCGTATCGAAATTGAGTATGATATTGTTGAAGCCGTTTTCCTTGAGTTTCGCAGTCAGCGCGGTAAGTTCGTCAAGGTTCGGAGCAGTCACTGCAAGGCTGTGTTCAGTAACGGCGGCCACCGCCCTGAGCTCTTCTGCGGTATTGGGATTTGCCGATGCGAGTACACTACGGGACCCCTTGACCGCTTCCGCTGCGAGCGATAGTGCTTTGGGGTCTTCACTCCTCAACACCAGCGGACGCTTCACGGTCTCCCAGACTTTTTTCGCAAGAGCAGCGAATGCTTTGGGATCGCTTCCCTTCTGAGTCACGCTCACCATATCGACTATCAGGGTTTCTCCTACCCGTTCGAGAACATAGTCTTTCACCGCCGCGAGCGTCTTGTCGACATCCGCGGCCTTATCCGTATCGTTCACGTTGATCGCAATAGCAGTTCTATTCACGAACGTCTTCTCGTGTCTGTACATCACCGTCTCTTCGCCGAGACGCACTTCGCCGTTGGCTCCGAGCTGGATGCCTTTCACGGGTGGTTCGCTCGCTGCGCCGAGCACTTGTTTTGCTTCGTCCGAAGCATAGGGGCATTCGGAAAGCTCCGCTTTTTTTGCTGCGAGCTTCATAGCGAACGCGAGGCAGGTGTTGCACCCACACTCCTTGCAGTTTGTCTTGGGCAGAAGTTTCTGTATCTGTAAACCGGTCAATGCCATGTATGTCTCCTTACGCCTTTATTTTCCCGTCCATCAGTTTGAATATCGCCTTTTTCGTGTGCCGTACCGCTTCCGGGTGATACATGATGAGTATGTCCGCTCCTGCATACAGAAGGCTCATGGCTGTAGACAGTTCCCACATCGCTGCGCGTTTTGCGAGATCCCCCCACGCAGGGAAATCCGATTCGGTTGCTTTCAGCTCCTTGATCTTCGCGCATTCCTGCCCCGGCGAAACGATCATGGGTCCTGCGAGCATCTTGTCTCCGCCGAGCCCTGTGAGCCTGATCCTCTCCATGACCGAATAGGTGTATTCGATTCCGTATCCTGCCGTTCCCGTCATGGGGTCTATCACGATCTGCTCGACCTTTACGTCCATATTGGTAAGAAGGATATTGAGCTGCTTGGAAATATTCACGTCTATGGGGCTCTGCGACACGATGCTGTGCCCGTATCCTATGGCGGCTCCGGCTATGGTCCGATAGTTATCCTGCTCGACCCAGTTCAGAAGCAGGTTTTCTCCTGCGCATGCAGAGGCCACTGCCTTGAGCACTTCGTTGTTTTTATCGAAATTATTGTGTCCCGTAATGATGAGTGGCACATCCACGGCCGTGAGTATTCTTTTTACGAGAGCTACGGCGTCTTCGGGACTCCTGTTCCCCTTTTCGGGGTGGGTCCCTTCAAGCCGTACACTGATAAGGTCGGCTTCGTATTTCTCCACGCAAAGCTTCGCCATGGCCACAGGATCAGAGAGTACATCTTTATAGATGTTTCTGAGGCTCACGGGATATTTTTCGGAAACCACATCGAATACTTCCATGGCTACAAGCGGTCTGTTCGGCATGGTACCCTCCCAGAGATGGAAAGGCATGCAGTTCGCTCCTCCTATGGTATACGTTTTTCCCCTCGTCCCCCCGTGAGCCTTGGTGGCCCCGAGCTTCACCTGCCAGAGGGAAACGTCATTCGGCTTCTTTGCGACTTTGAAAGATTTTACTTGCTTGAGCCGTTCCTCCGCGCTGGGGCCAGCAGGCTCCGATTTCACATCGTCCCTCGCCTTGGCAGGTTCCTGCTTCATAGCTGTGTTCAAGGCAAGAGCGATTCCTCCGCCGAGGAAATCCTTGCTCAAAGTACCGATGATGTTGTTCACGACTTCCTGTGTTATGGAAGCGCGCAGTTCCTCCGCTACCTGAGCCTTCAGCTTTTCTATGTAATCGGACGTTATATGTGGTTCCTGGTTTGCAGGAACCGTCTCGACAGTCCGTTCTTCGACTACAGCTTTAGAAGATTCCTGTCGGCTCTCTTCCGCCGCCTGGGCGAAGTCGCCCATATCGCTCATGGACAGAGCGGGATGGCCGGCCTTTTCGAGAAATGCTCTCACCGCATTCGCATCTGTAGCGACCGTCTCGTCCGCTATCTTATCCAAAAGATCTGGAACGCCTTGTTCATCGAAACGCTTTTTAAGATCTTCTTTCAGCAGATCTTTCAACTCTTTGGGCATCCAGATGAGGCGTTTATGTCCGCCTTCGGCGAAAAGGAATTTTCGGGATGTGAGGAACACTTTCCCACACCCCATGAACCCAGGGGTCTGCTGGCCGCCTCCCACGTTGCCCGCGAGCGTGGAGAACGTCATGCCTATGGGAGTCTCGCCCTGGTATTCCCGGTTGACGGCCATTATGCCGTTGCATTCCGGTATGTAGGCGCAGATCACTTCGAAGCACCCGCAACTTGTCATGGGCCTGTCCATGATGGAATATGCACAGAAAGCTTCCACACTCTTGTGGCTGTTGGCGAATACGTATTCGTTTATTCCTTTCCATATGCCTTTCACCGGGTCCACGCACTCGCCTTTTTTGATCGGCTGGTTCGGCCCTGTTTCGTCGATCTCGTATGCAGCCTTGCCGTCCAGCCAGTTGTACGCTCCGCAGAGCCCGAGCCTCTCCGGTGTTATTATGCACACATGGTTCGGAGCGAAAGATTGACAGAGCAGACACGAATAAAAGGTTTCCACCGATTCGTCCGTCATGGCTTCGAGGCGACGGTTTCGCTCGTCGTAAACTTTCCGTGCCGCAGCCACCCGTTTTTCGACTTCCGCAGGATCGGTCACGAGCGTAACCTTCACCTTGTCGACGATCGCGGGATATTCGCTTAAGAATTTTGCATGGATGATCTCCCCGTAATGGCGGAGCCTGAGCCCCTTTGCAAACCCAGCTTTCGACACGCGCGTCCACACGATATCGCGTTGCCCCATGTGCCATATACCTTCGGCTCCATTCACCAGATGATGTATCTGCCGTTCGAGAATGGGCTCGAAATCGCTCTGCATCTTCCTTCCTGCGACTTCCACCCATATTGCGAGCGGAAGGGCGGAACCAGGTTCCACCTTGTCTATATCCGGGCCTATGATCTCTATATCGCCGTCGTTGATCTGGTCGAGATCTACGGTAGTAACGAACTCAAACGCAGTCGTCTTGTTTCCGCCGAATTCCACCTGTACGTCTTGTTTTCTGATCCGCTCGCCTTCGAAAGCAGGTCCGTACGGCACGGGTATCGGAACCTTGGTGATTTTGATCTTGCATCCGCGGACTTCAAGGGCACGTTCCACCATGCTTGCGTGCGGAACATTCGAGACGACATGTTCGTACGTACAGACCCCCGTAGGCAGGATCTGCGGAATATCCGTGTCCGCTATGACCGGAAAACCGTAATTGATCGCTCCCGCTGCAACTGCGTATTTCTCATTCGTCACCTCGCCTAATGCGAGCACGAAGGCGAATATTCTATCTTTGTTATACTTGAGATTCGCCCTGAAATCACCGGGTTGCACTCCGCCGAAGGAAAGCGCAGCCCTGTTTGCGAAACCTAGTGCATAGATAAGCGCCGACACATCTCTGCCGAATGGCACAAGGCGGGTTTCCCAGCCGAGCTGAACCCCTTCCTCTGCAAGTTGTTCCGCGAACTGCTTGCCGTCTGTGCATCCGGCCATGAACACGTATATGTTCTTCTCCTGAAGCTCCCGCGCGATTTT
>CAZWAS010000098.1:7509-10664 GCA_964631915.1 uncultured Spirochaetales bacterium
CCGCTATTTCATTCGTAGGCGCAGCACCCGTAATCGCAGCGAAACCGGGAGCAGTACCGTCCACGAATTCGATTCCGCGTTCGCGCATGATGATGTCGTTCGCAGCTCCCAGCCATATGCCATCCACGGGATTCGGCCCGATCACGTATTTGCACGCCTCTATGACCTCGCACGCAAAAAGGGATGCGACCCCGGCATCCAGGGTAGAACCCAAGTAAGGAAGCCATACATGTTCCGCCGGACGCGCAGGAAGATACTCCTTTGCTTGTTTGAGAATGCCTCGCAAATCCCTCAGCGTTTCCATCTTCTGTCCGGTAAACGAATAAATGACAGGAAGATAGTATGCCGTGCTGGGGAAAGCGACCTTGCAGTCCTCGCCCTTGGCCTGTATCGCTTCGTTGAGTTTGGCTTCGGCCTGCGCCACATATTCGACAGCGCCATCTATGGCGCTGGCACAAATCAGCTTAGACATTGAGCACTCTCCTATCTTTCATATCGAACATCTTCCGTTCTGCCTTCTTGTTGATGCCGAGCTTTTCCCTCGCATCGTTCAATATCTCCATTATCCTGGCGACCGCGGTATGCGCATCTTCGCAGAGGTGGAACGAAGCGCCAAACAAATCCTTCGTCTCCTCGTGGAGGAATTTCGTAACCTTTTCCGATCCGGATACGTAGAAAGGATGCCCGAGTATGACATCCACGCCTGAAGCCACGCAATAGCATCCTATGGCTACCGCCTTTTCGCTCATCCATTCGGGCGCAACACCTACCGCCGGGAGCCCCGCGAGGCTGTCGCCAAGCCCTCCCTCGAATACTATTTCCGTTGCAGCTTCGAGAATCCGCGAATTGTCCACACAGCTTCCCATATGCAGGATAGGCGGTATGCCGACTGCTTCACAGACTTCCCTCAATCCCTTGCCCGCATGCTCGAGCGCAGACTCCGGCACGAGCATTCCGGCTTTTCCAGACGCCAGCGCGGCGCAGCCCGTTTTCAGAACGAGCACGTCCCGCTTTATGAGCTCCATGGTCAACGTGTTTATGTATTCGTCGAGTTTGATTTTCGGGTTGTTGCATCCGACTATGCCGACGACGCCTTGTATTCTTCCCTGCATAATCGCGTCGTTCAGAGGCCTGAAAGATGCGCGAAAGCTGCCGCCGAGCATGTACTTTATCGCCTCTACGCTGAACCCGGCGACAAGAGGATTCTTCGCCTTGGGAATTGCGACTTTCTTCGGATCGCGGTTTTTGTAGTTATCGATAGCCCGTTTGATGAGATTTTTGGCCGATGTTAGAGGATCCTCGTGATTCATCGTCAAATGCGTGGCGCCGATGGTTTTCGCGATGTCCGTGGTGGACACGATCTCCGTGTGATAGGCCTTCGCCACATCTGGAAGGCTCGGCATGCAGCACTGCACGTCGATTATCATCATTTCCACCGCTCCGGTGACAACTGCGAGCTCCTGCTGGAGGAAATTGCCTGCAACGGGAATTCCGTGCCGCATGAGTATTTCGTTTGCGGTACAGCAGATGCCTGCGAGGGTCACACCTTCCATGCCGGCTTTCTTGGCATATTCCCGTATTTCGGGACTAGTAACTGCGACCGCCAGAAGCTCTGAAAGTTCCGGTTCATGCCCGTGTACTATGATGTTCGCAGTCTTTTCACCAAGCACGCCGAGGTTCGCAGCACTTTTTACGGGAGAGGGAGTGCCAAACAGAATATCGGACACTATGGTAGCTACTCTGGACCCACCCCAGCCGTCCGCTAAAGAGGTCCTGAACGCCTGCAGCAGGAGGTTTTTGTAATCGTGGTCGACTCCCATGTGCGTCCTGTGCATAGATTCCACGACCATCCGGTCTATGCCGAGCGGTTCGATCGCGTTGTTTCGCCATACCGCCTGCTGTTTTTCAGGAGCGAGCAATAGCGTTTTAAGCGGCTCTTCCTGGGAAGTGAATTCGTTCATGAAGAGTTTTGCGAGCTCGAGCGCCACAGCCTCCTTAGGCCTGCCTGCTTCCTCAATCTTGTATTTCCGAGCGGCTCTCCTGAGCGCCTTCTCGTCCTTGATTTCGTACCCTGCTCCCTTACCTTCCGCGACTTCCTTCAGCTTGAGCACAAGATGCCTGCCGTGATCGGAATGCGCAGCCGTACCGCCCACCACTTCCCTCAAAAAATTGCGAGCCACGATGGTGTCAGCATCAGCTCCGCAGATACCGCGCGGCGCTTTCGCCGTTATGCGGCATGGTCCCATGTGGCAGATCTTGCAGCATACGCCGCTTTTCCCGAACCCGCACTGGTTCTCCTGCGTATCGTACCGTGTAAAACAGGTATCGATGCAGTCTTTCTCGGCCTTCAGAAGAGCTTCGAGGGAAGCTTCATCGCATGCCCTGTCCTGTATTTTTTTCGGTTCTTTAGCCATATAAAAACTCCTGGTTATTAATAAGTCCGATTGACGCTATCTGCTTTTTGATTTGAAAAGGCCTAATTCCGAAAGAAAACCGTCGATCGCCGATGCAACGCGATTCGCGCTGGATACCGATTCAAGACTTTTTCCGGATTCCGCGATCGATGCGAGCTCTTCGTCGTCGGGGAGACCGATCATGAAGTCCGCGCCTGTTTCTGTTCTCAACTCCTCTGCCTGGTCGGGCAAGGAATCCTTCCGCAATCTATTGACGACAATAGCGAGCGTGTCGAACCGGATTTCCATTTCGAGGGCGAGGGAATACAGTCTCCTCACGGTCTCCAGTCCCCGCGCGGAAGGATCTGCGACCATGACGAGCAAATCAACCTTCTGCACGATCCGCCTTGAAAGGTTCTCAAGGCCAGCTTCGTTATCCAGCACGACATAGGGGTACTGAGCAGAGAGCCTTTGCAGCGCATCCTTCAGCACATTATTCGCATAGCAGTAACAACCTGGCCCTTCGGGTCGCCCCATGGCGATGAGATCGAAATCTTCGGCTTCCACAAGACTTTCCGCTATCTTAAGATTCAGAAGATCCTGCTTCGGAATGCCTACCGGTATTCCCTCCCGGGCCGCTTGTTTGCTTTCTTCCCTCACCCTCCCGATGGTATTTTCCGCTTTCACGCCGAGCACCGCATCGAGACAGGTATTCGGATCGGCATCCACGGCAAGCACGGGTTTCAGGTTATGCGCTATAAG
>CAZWAS010000098.1:10678-15551 GCA_964631915.1 uncultured Spirochaetales bacterium
TGCAACCGTGGTTTTGCCCACGCCGCCCTTTCCTGTAATGGCAATGAAATAGTTCATTCGTTCTCCGTCACATGGAATGTGGTTTTCCGCATCCGTCGCTCACTCTGGCGAGTTCGTTCTGTTTTTCAGCAAGCTCGAGCTTAAGATCCTTCAACTCCTGCTCCATAACTTCCCTATTGGATTCGTCGATATCATTCCCCTCGCTGAGCTCCTTATCGAGATCTGAGATACGCGTCTCGAGATCGTCGATCTGCCGAATAAGCCGTGCGTACTTTTCATGCTCCGCTTTCGTCATTGCCCGGTTCCCCCTTCCACCTGTCTCAGGATATTTCGGAATCTGGCCACAATATCTTCCGATGCTCCGTCGAGGATCGAAAATCCGTCTCTGTCCACGGTCCGTAAGCCTTCGGAATACGGTATGAAATCGAGGATTGTATGCCCCGGAAACACACTTCTGATGAAATCCTCATCATTTTTTCCGTTCACCTTGTTGGCAACGAATTGTATGTTTTTGATTCGTATTTCCCCTGCCATCCTGATGACACGCTGTGCACAATCGATGGATCTCTGCCCCGGTTCCACGACAACGATCATAGTGTCCACTCCGCTCGCCGTAGCCCGCCCCAAATGCTCAACGCCAGCTTCCATATCCATGATGAGCGCTTCATCCTTGTTCAAAATGAGGTCCATAACGAGGGATCTGATGAACACGTTTTCCGGGCAGGCACAGCCCCCCCCGCCTTTCTGCGAAGCTCCGAGCACGAGAAGCGAAACGCCGTTATACGTGGTAGCATAGGCATCGGCGATATCGGATACTTCGGGATTCAGCTTGAACACTTGGCCGTACTGGTTCACCTTGGCTCCGGTGCGTTCCTCGATGAGGGCGATCTGTTTCGATATCGGAATTATCGTATCCTGTATGCTTCTCGGAATACCGAGAGCGGACGCGAGGTTCGCATCCGGGTCTGCATCCAAAGCGAGAACCTTCTTCCCTTTCCCGGCCATGAGCAGGGCAAGTGCACCTGCAAGCGTGGACTTGCCTACACCGCCTTTTCCCGAAATAGCTATCTTCATACCAACTCCGTCAGAAGCCGTATTTGTTTTTCATCCGCTTCGAAAGCTCATCCACCATTAGAAATACTTTTTCCGCATCCTCCGCGCTCATAGATCCTGTTCCGCAGGACGGAGTAATGAGCGCCTGCTCGGCAATGAGCTTCTTATCTATTCCCTTGGAAGCAAGGTTGTCCATCACTTTTTCGAGCTGTTTCTCGAGGGTGTCAACATTCTGATCGCGGATAGCGACGGAAGTAGGCACAACGCCCCATGCGAGCATGCCGCCTCTGTTCAGATGGGCCTTCACGGAGTCGGCATACATGGCTATGGTTTCGCCGAATTCGAATGCGTCGAAATTCACAATATCCACGCCTGCATCTATGAGTATACTCCATTCTGTGTTGCCGCAGCAGTGTATGCCCGCTATGCCGCCATCAGCGTGAACCGCTGCTATGACTTCCTTCAGGTGTTCAACCACATCTTCCCGCTTCACGGAGACATATGTCGAACTTCCGAACGCAGAGAGTATGGGTTCGTCTATGAAGCAGATGATATTTTCCGCATATGGCTTGAACTTTTGGATCTGCCATCTGCATTTCATGGCGAGCGCTTTGATAACCACATCGCGAAATTCTTCGTTGTAGTAAATGGCACGCTTGTTTTCGTCCACAATAGTCAAGGCAAAACTGCAGGGACCTGTCGTCTGCACTTTCACAAAGGGGAGCTTGCCTCCTTTCGCTTTCAACGCTTTTTCAAGCGCGTATATGCCTTTAGAGAAATCCGTGCTGATCGCCATAGCAGAACAGTCGCCCGTACCCGCATCCGGGTCCATTGCTCCCATATACGTTTCATAGAACTGCGCGAACTCGTCGGAATAGTCTCGCGCAGTATCGAAATACATTCTGTGTTTTTCCTTATCGATGACACAACTCGGCATTCCCTCCGAGTACTGTATTTCCATCTGTTCGTTGAGCCCGAGTTTGGGCAATTGCGGCCAGATCGGCGCCTGGCTCAGCCTGTTCAGGGACACGTTCACAGCATAATCCGGATCGGTGAACGGCATGCTGCCGATCGCCGTTCCAAGGAATTTCGGTTTTATAGCCATCATCTGTCTCCTCTTTCTGATTTCTGAATTATTTTTTTGTTATTGTCTCCACTGCCTTCTTTATGGCCCTGATGTGATCCGGAGTGGTTCCACAGCATCCGCCTATGATGTTCGCTCCTGCTGCCACAAGATCGGGAACGAGAGCAGCCATTTCCTCCGGCGTTTCGGGGAAAATATCCACGCCGTTCACATTCTGGGGAAGCCCTGCATTCGCATGTACGAGGATCGGGGTTTTCTTATCGACAGCCCTCATTTCTTTCACTATATCGATCATGCGTTTGAATCCGTTCCCGCAGTTCGGACCCACAATATCGGCTCCTGCATTCACAGCAGCCTGAACCGCTTCTTTCGGACCCACACCCATCATGGTTCTGTAGTCGCCCTGCACCGTTTTTTCGAACGTGAACGTACATATGATCTCGAGTTTCGTATGTTCTTTTGCGGCCTTGATAGCAAGCACTGCCTCGTCTATGGCGCTCATGGTCTCTATGCACACTGCATCCGCTCCGCCTTTCTCCAGCGCCTTGGCCTGTTCCCTGAAAGCATCGTAGAGTTCTTGTTCCGTCACCTCTCCCATCACGAGCATCTTCCCCGTAGGTCCAATGGATGCTATGACCCACTTGTCCGGACCAGCCGCCTTCCTCGAAATGGCTGCCGCGGCCTCATTGATTTCGGAAACTCTGCTTGCAAGCCCATAATGTTCCAGCTTGAACCGCGTGCCTCCAAAACTGTCGGATTCGATCATATCCGCACCTGCTGCGACATAGCTCGTCGCTACATCGAGCACATCGTCCGCTCTGTCTATGCACCAAAGTTCCGGACACTGCCCCGGTTTCAACCCTTTTTTCTGTAAAAACGTACCCCATGCGCCGTCGGAAACCAAAATCCTTCCTTGCTTGACTGCATCCGTAATACGCATCTTCGCCATTTCAAACTCCTTATTTTTGCTCACTATTCCCGACCACATATCCAATTTCTCCAGGAATATGAGTTTTCTCCTTTCGAACGTATCCTATGTGATCTTTTTCTGTCTATAATAAACACGATAAAATTTGTATTTTTTTTCACAATATTATAGTTTTGTTCGAAATCTATTGTGAATCATGTAACAATAAACGGAAGTAGAATTAAAAACCAGCAAAAACCACTGAAAAAAGCACAGCTTGCACAAGACCCGTCACAGCTGATCGTTACACGCCTTCAGTATACACCTACTAGCATCTTTATAACAGATGCAGAACGGATTAGTAGTGCAGACCATATCGTGCTATCATTTTTCTCGAACAAGGTGTATACTGGCAGAGGAGAATACAATCTGGCTCTGAGGTAAGGAAATCGTGTTTTCTGAAGTGAAAAAGGCAGGTTCATATGAAAAAAATGTTCCTAATTCTCACAGTGATCGTGTGCACATCGATTCCTGCAATGTCATTGGATCTGGAACCCCTCGGGAGAGACGTAGAGGCGATGTTCCGTGGAATCGGCAATGAAACTACGCCTTACTTCTTCCAAAATGCTCTCATTGGAGACGGCATTGGCCGTGCGCACATGGGGGAAGAATCCGTTTTTTTCGTCTCCTTCACCCCCGGCGTAACATTTACTCCAGGAATTCTGACATTCATTGATCAAACGAATTCCAAATTCGAGATGCTAAACGTGTACGGGCTGCTGGAAATGGGATTAAACGCAGCACCTGACATAAAAAATCTTTTTCAATTTTTCCAGACTTTCTTCATACTGCCCCAGTCTCGTATAGCTATAGGATTCCAGCTTCCGTTCCAAATCGAAGTGATCGGACTCTTTTCCATAATACCCCAAATTCTAACGGACGGCATAGCTCAACTCGCCCAGATTCAGGGTATAGAGTTCAGCGACCTCAATGTGGGAATACGGATTAGAAAAGCTTTGCTCCTCGATAAAGGAGGATTCCCCGCCATTTCCATAGGTGCAGGTTACTCGTTCTCGTATTTCCACGCTGGATACAGCAATTTCACCTTCTCGCAGGACATAAGCGGATTCTCGCTCTCCATGAACGGATCCCTGGGGCTCGATACCTCCATACACACCGGAGGGCTCGACCTGTACATATCGAAACAGCTCGCTATATTTTTTCCCTATCTGCGGTTTTCCGCTTACTACCAGTGGTCCGATTATAAGGCCTACCTAAGCCCTTTCAAAGCGGACATGAAGGATCCGGCAGGGACTGTCCTTATTTCGTCAAACATAACTCCGCTTTCGGCGCTTCAGATACAGGATCTCGCTTTTCTGATAAGCGGAGGCATAGAGATTCAGCTCGGCGCCTTCATTCTCACTCCAGGTGGCTCGTTCAACATTCCTACTCAGAGCTTCAGCGCTTCTTTGGGCATGCGCCTGCAGTTTTAGCAAAAAGGGCTGCCTTTCTGGCAGCCCCAATTTTTCGATGGTATCGTTTTACCGTGCGAGAGGTATACTAGATATGTCGGCCGAGGATATCGAAACCAGTCCTCCCTTGCCGAGGGGATATTCCGCACCGGTCGAAGTGAAAGAAGAACCGCTTATGAAAAGCGATGTGCCAGCATCGTTCCACACCATATCCGTAAGCCTTCCCGGCAACCCTGCATAAAAGGGAAGCTTCCTGAGCACATTCGTGGAAAGGTCAAGGAACATGACTTCGTAGTCTCCCATGAATGCTGCGTACTGATCGCTCACAGCGATTTTATAGCAGGGGAAGCTCGCAAG
>CAZWAS010000099.1:0-5217 GCA_964631915.1 uncultured Spirochaetales bacterium
TCATGAGGCTTTTCGTCCGATTGTGCCTTGAACGCCATAATATGCGTATATGCCCCCGCTTCATCTATCACATCGATCGCCTTGTCGGGCAAATGGCGGTCGTTTATGAACTGGGCCGAAAGATCGACTGCAGCGCGGAGCGCTTCATCCGAATAATTCACTTTGTGGTGCTCTTCGTACCTCGCCTTCAGCCCGAGCAGAATCCGATACGTTTCTTCGTTCGTCGGCTCGGTTATGTCTATCTTTTGGAACCTGCGGGACAAAGCTCTGTCTTTTTCGAAGAACTTCTTGTATTCGTCGAAGGTCGTCGATCCTATGCAGCGCAGCTTGCCAGAAGCAATGGCAGGCTTCAGAAGATTCGAGGCATCCATGGAACCTCCGGATACAGCCCCTGCTCCGACGATCGTATGAATCTCGTCTATAAAGAGTATCGCGCGTTCCATCTTCAAGAGCTCTGCAATGATGAGCTTCATGCGCTCTTCGAAATCGCCCCTGTACCGCGTGCCTGCGATCAGAGCACCCATATCAAGGGAAAAGAGTTTGAATCCCTGCAGAATGTTCGGAACCTTGCCTTCTGCTATGCGTTGAGCGAGACCTTCGGTGATCGCGGTTTTTCCGACTCCAGGATCTCCCACATGGATGGGATTGTTTTTGAGCCTTCGGCATAGCACCTGTACCGTCCGCTCGAGTATATCTTCCCGCCCTATGAGCGGCTCGAGTTTTCCTTCCTTTGCAAGCGCTGTGAGTTCCGTGGTGAACATCTGTAGGGGATTCCTGGATTGTTTTCTCTGTGCCTCGGTCTTCGTTTCCGATGCGGAATCTTCCCCTGTTGCCGAAGCATGACTATCCTCTCCTGCAAGTTCCATGGCGAGTGGACCGTGAGACACCGCCTCCAGAAGCGAAAGCCGCGTGACGCCTGCTTTTTTGAGCGTATAGGCGCAATACGACTTCTCTTCATCGAAAAGGGCTATGAGAATGTCGCCTATATCGATCTCGCCCTTTTGGGACGCTTCGGTGTGAAACACCGCGCGCTGAATGACATTCTGCAGCCCTACGGTATCTTTCGGCTCTCCTTTCTTCACAGTTGGAATATGGCGGGTGATATACTCATCCAGCTCTTTCTTCAAAGAATCCGGATCGGCCCCACATGCTTCAATGATCTTTCTAGGTATGTCGAAAAAAAGTGCCGTGTAGAACACATGTTCAGGCGTAAGATATTCGTGATTCCTCTGCCGCGCGTCCTGAAACGCCGCATTGAGAACGCTCTGTAAATCGGTACTCACTTTCATGGGGCATCCCTCTATGCTTTTTCAAGGGTGCATTTTAAGGGGAACTCTCGTTCCTTGGCCATCCGTCTCACCTCGTTCACCTTGGTGTATGCTATATCGTACGGATAAACGCCGGTTACCCCTTGCCCCTTCTTGTGTACGTCGAGCATAATCTTCGTGGCTGTGATCACCGATTTGTGAAAAACCTTTACCAGAACTTCCACGACGAAATCCATAGTGGTATAATGGTCGTTGTGGAGGATCACCTTGTACATCTCAGGCTCTTTTAATGAGTCTTCAGTTTCATCTTTTGTGTCGGTAGTAAAAGTGATTTCCCCGTCGTCAAACTGGCTCATCTGTAGTCCCTACCTGAGCTCATTATCTTCACATCAATCACATAGTAATAGTACGAAAATTGATATGAAAAGGCAAGCGGATCGGATATGTCGATAAACCGCTATTGTGTCGGCAGCACAGAGGAAAACCGTTGACGTATCGTGTGTATGATATACTAGTGGAAATGTCATGACAGGAAAAGAACGCGTAAGGCTTGCGATGGAGAATAAGAAGGCGGACAGATGTCCCTTCTTTTGCCAGTTTTCGCTTGGGCACTATATGCTGAACACGCACTTCAGCCCCCTCGAAATCTGGTATTCCTCAGAGGCATTCAGCGAAGCTCTCCTTCTGCTGGCACGGCGATATGGTGCGGACGGAGTGTTGGTGAATCTCCCGGGACGGCCGACCGATTGGCAGGATCATATCGCGCACTGCGAAGAAAATTCCGACGAAACGATCCTGTATTGGGACGACGGCAGTTATTCGCGGTGTCCTAAAAACGACAATGCCCATCACTTTTCTTCAGTTCGCATACCTTCAATTGAAGAAACCGATCCGGCTGATTTCTTCTACATCGAACCGCACAACATAACGGGTATCAAATACCCATTCTATTACGATTTCATGCAAGGAGGAGTCCAGCACGATGAATCGTTCTTCCCCGATTATCTCATGCGGGCGATACGCAGCACTGTGGCGGCGGCCGGTTCGGATTTCCACGTCTCATCGGAAATATTCTCTCCATTTACGCAGCTCATGGAATTCTTCGGATATGCGGAGGCATTGGTGGCTCTCGTCGATAATCCGGTGAAGTGCGAACGCATACTGGAAAACCTCGCATACGGGGCTTCGAAGCTCGCTCTGCTCCAGACGCAGCAAGGCGTCGATGCAGTGTTAGTCTCTTCCGCATTCGCAGGAGGAGGATTCATTTCAGCTGAATACTATAAAAGGTTCGTACTCCCCTATGAACACTACGTGGTTAACGCGATTCACTCCCAATCCGAAGCGTTTGTATATGTCCACACCTGCGGCAGCATAGGAGACAGAATCGGCCTCATGGTCGAAACTGGCTATGACGGCATCGATACGCTCGATCCTCCTCCATTGGGGAATACAGATATCCTGAACGTTAAACAGGAATGGGGCGACCGCATATTTCTAAAAGGCAACATAGACCCTGTGAACCTCATACGATACAGCACACCGGATGCGGTGTACGAAAAAGCATCAGAATTGATCCGTACGGTGGGGAAAGGAGGTGGGTATATACTGTCATCCGCCTGTTCCGTACCGCCTCAAACCCCACCTGAAAATATCCGCGCATTGTACAGAGCGTCCACCGATCATCCGTACTGACTCAGGCCTGTTCTATAAAAACGGCTCGTACAGGGGCGCCAGATACTCCTTTTACATGCAGAGGAAGGCAGATGAGCTTCCCTTTTCGTCGTGTAATCCTGTCGAGATTCACCAAAGGCGCGAGGAGCAAGGTTCCCCGCCCGAACAGAGAACCGAGAATACCGCCTTTTTTATCTTTTTCGTCATCGGACCATGCTGGCTCTATGCAAGGAACATCCACACCCAGGATGCTTATATCTTTTTCGAGTATCCATTCGATAGCATCTGGGAGATAATTTGGACACCCATTCACATAGCCTGCCTTATTCCACATGGCGCCCCAGCCGGTATCGAGCAGTACCGCATCTCCTGGTTCTATGATGCCTGCATGCTCTGCGATCAGGCGCTTGGTGATAAGGGCTTTTTCTTTCTGCTTAGGCAGCCTGATCAATACAGCAGGTTTAATGAACTGTTCGATCGGATACTCGTCGAGGTTCTTGCCCCCTTTCAGGATATGCGAACCTGCTTCGAGGTATGTCCCCGATACCGAACTCAGTGTTATCCGCGAAGCAGCGAATCCCTCACGCTCGAGCGAAGCGATTTCCTCTATCCGCACTTCGGGAATCACTTTTTCCAGACCAGGAAGCTCGTGATAGCCCCACAAACCGTTTTCAAGCCGTCCGCTTATGTCGATTATGCGATCCATGCGTACCTCCGATCATCTTCCGCAAACAGAACGCGCCAGGCAGGCGAATATTTCCGTAAGGGTGAGTATGTCGTCGACAAAGACCCATTCGTCCGGTGCGTGAAGATTGTCTCCTCGAGGACCAAGTATGACTACCGGCATATTGCCGGGTTCGCCGTACACCGCCATATCGCTGGAAAAAGGAGCTCCCGAAAGGCTGGGAGATTTCCCCGTAGCCTCTTCGTAAGCAGCCAATACTTCCTTCACGCCCCGGTTTCGACTATCCGTTTCCCACGGTCTGATGAAATGATATGTAGGCCTAAGTTCGAATGCAAACGGACGGAGCTCTTCGCAGGTTCTAAATTTCTCTTCCCAGAATTCCCTGAACCGCGTATAAAATACTGTTTCCGTCATGCCGGGGTAACACCAGACAATCCAAGCTATTTTCGCGATCAACGGGATACCCATCTGAACAAGTTCTCCGGTAGATTTGGTATCGAGGTGCCACAGGACCACGTTCAGTTCTTTCCCCGGAACTGAAAATAATGCATGAGAATTCTCCTTCCTCCAATAATTCTGCCATTCCTTGAAAAGCTCTATCGCCTTTCCGCATCCGAAGATGGGATTCGGAATTTCATGCCCTGTGAACGGCATACCTGCAGAACCTTTCAACATAAGCTCGCCAAGAAAGGCGCCCAGACCGGCGGTGCATATTTCCATCATGGACGGTTCTGGGTATACGGCGAGGTCCGCAGTGTAGCCTTTAAGGCGAGAAGCGAGGGTTCCGTTGCCCCCTGCAAACTCCTCATCCACAACGCTTTCGAACAAGATATCGCCTTCCGGCTCGAACGAGAGTTCACGCAGAATTTTGAGCGCCCAGAATGCGGCTGCGATTCCGGCCTTCATATCCGCAGATCCTCTGCCGTACAGGCGTCCCTCCTTTACGACGGGCACATATGGTTCCGAAATCTTCCATTCTCCGGGTTCGAATGGCGCCACATCGCAATGCCCGCTGAACAGAAGCGATCTGCCTCCCCTGCCCTTCCATCGGGCGACAAGATTGTTTCTCCCTGCAGAATAATCTCTGCCGGCCAACCAATATGGATGAGATTTGATGCCGAAGACCTCTTCAGGTGAAAACGAATCGATTGCGAACCGGAGCGCTTCGCATTCTTCGGCAAGCCACTCCTGTGCCGTTCGTTTCCCGAAGGTGGGCGATTTTCGCTGGGAAACGAAATGAACCGTTTCGTCCATTCGATTATGTCTTCTTTCCGTTCCGTTATTCTACTGCGGATATCGGAAAGCGAAGGCGATTTCATAGTTCTATGATCTCTCGTCTGTAGCTGGTAAGCTCTCGAATGCCCTGTTGCGTCACAAGAATTCCATCTTCAAACCGCAACCCGTATTGCCCATCGCAAAGCCATATGTCGATATTGAAGAGCATTCCCGGTTCTATCGTAAAATCAGAACTTTTCGAAAGCCAGAGTCCCTCCACTTCAGAAAAACCGGTGCCATGGGCAGGACCGTATAGCGATGCTTTTTCAAGTCCGTATTTCGAAAGAATTTCATGATAGCCTGAGAACAGCTCCGAAG
>CAZWAS010000099.1:5227-11003 GCA_964631915.1 uncultured Spirochaetales bacterium
CCCGGGGCGATCGCACCGAGAGCGTAGCGTACGGATTCTAAAGCCGCATCGGCGAGTCTTCGAGCCTGTCTCGGCATGGAGCCGATCGAAAAGGCTCGACACATATTGCCGCAATATCCCATGTATTTCGCCCCGAACGTGAACTGGATAAGCTCGTCTTTTTGTATCGCTCTGTCCGTCGAACGGCAGAGGCTCATCACCGTGTTCGCTCCTGAACACACCCAGATCGGATACGAAGTTCCTTCGGCACCGAGAGTCGCCATAGTCGAGCGCGCAACCGCTTCAAGCTCCCATTCGCGAACACCCGGTTTCGCCGCACTGAAAGCCGCTTTCATGGCTTCTTCCGTGATCCGATACGCCTCGACGATATAGGGGATTTCCTCAGCGGATTTGATTGCTTGCACCTTCAAAAGAAGATCATCTGCCGGAACGAATTCGGCTCTCGGCGCTCCTTTTTTCAGATCTTCGAAAACGAGGCGAGGGAAGATATTCCAATTTGCCACTCCCACAACGTTTGGAAGATATCCGCATGCTTCCTTCAATATCGTATCGAAACTCTGATTCGTCACTTCCGGTATCCACTCCGGAGGTGAGGTTTCGACCAATAACGGATTGACTGCCAGTTTTCTGACGCTGGAGAAACGCTTTGCGAACTCATAAGATTCGGGGCCGCCGGTGACAAGGACAGCATCTCCCTCCTTCGGAACCACAACGCATGCAAAGTCGAAAAAAGGCCAAAACCCGGCAAGATACCGCGAAGTCGAAGATTCGCTTTCGCTCGAATAACCGACGAAAACATCCATGCCCCGCGCAGAAAGTTCGAGCTGAAGTTTTTTTACTCTTCTTTCGAATTCGGCGTCGGAAACCGGCCGTAATCGCATGAGGCGCCTCCTTCTATTTTTTGCCGAACCATTCGGATTCGTCCTTGAGATATTCCATAAGCTCAAGAACCGATCCGTCGCTGTATTCGTAGAAACCCACTCTGAGAAACCCTCCGACTTCGAAAGGTTCCAGAAGCACGTTCAAGTTTCTATTTTTGACCTCTTCAGCGAGGCTCTTCACCTTGTATGCCACATGCGCTTTATCTCTCACCGGACCGATGACCGGAGTATCGGGTTCGAATCTGAGCCATTCGACGCGATACGGATGTTTCTTCGGATTGGTGACCCAGACCCTTGTGGCTTCCACCCAGTCTTCGTCGCCTTTTTTTTCATTCGTTATGAGACCTATGTGATCGAATTCCATATCCAGCTCCTTCTTTAGAATTCAATGATTCTGTTTTCTCGCGCCGATTTTTCCGCCATCTCTATGGCATATACCACATTCCTGGATTCCTGCGGCGTTATCACCTTCGGTTTCTCGCCCCTTCCTATACATTTCAGAAAATAGTCGAGTTCCTCTTTCAGATACCCTCTGCGCATACCGTGAACCTTAGGCCAATACGTGGATTGCGGATATCCCATTCCTTGTTTCGTCAGAACCGTATAATTCGATCCGGAGTTGTCGATGTACACCGCCCCTTCCGTTCCAACAATTTCCATGCGTGCATCTATCGCAAACGGGACGTTATCCGGAAGGCACCAGATATTCTCTATCACCGCGATCGCATCGTTGTCGAAACGGAACATAGCCCATGAAATATCCGAATATTTCAGATGCGGCCTTGAATTTCTCGTCTGCGCGTAAACTGTTTTAGGTTTTGCATTCGTATACCAAAGCATGAGATCAAGATCGTGCACTCCGTCGCCCGTCAGTGCGCTTATCTTGTTGAGGTGGCCTTCAGTGATCCATCCTGCGAGATTACGCCTGGCATGCAGCGACAGGATTTTCCCGAGCTTCCCGCCATCTATTTCCTCCTTGGCGAGGGCGTAGACTGTATCGAACCTGCAGATATGGCCGACCATGAAGGCTTTGCTCGAAGCGTCGGCCGCCGCAACAATTTTATCGCAATGTTCAGCCGTATCAGCCATAGGTTTTTCAAGAAATACGTGCTTTCCCGCAGCAAGCGCATCCAGTGTCGGTTGCATGTGATCCTGGATATGCGTCACCACCGAAACCATATCAATTTCCTTATCAGCGAGCAGATCGTGATAATTCGTATACGATTTGGGAATTCCGTATTTCGATGCGACCTCACTCAATCTGCTTTCGGTTCTCGTACATACGGCTCGTACTTCCACATAGGGAAGCTGTTTCAGCGTATCGACATGATGCTCGCCGAACCAACCGAGGCCTATCACCCCGCAACGAATTCTCTCCATACGTAACCCTCCATGTTTGTTCATAATGGCAACTGACCCTTACATTTCCTGCCGACACGAGCCTCACTCTTTCCAGCTCGCCCACTTTTTGCCGATAAGAGATATCAGTATCCAAATGCTGATGCCGACGATCGCGATAAGGATGATGACGGCGAAAAACTCCGCCATCCTTCCAAGCGATGAATAATAGGAGAGCCTGTTCCCAAGCCCCTGTTTTCCGCCTACCAGTTCCGCACCTACTGCCGTTATTAATCCGAAGATCCCACCGACCAACAACCCTACATTGATCATGGGAAGCGCAAGCGGAAACCGTATTTTAACGAAGATCTGAAATGTCGAGGCCATGTACGATTTCGCAAGAGCTATTTTTGCAAGGTCCGTTCTCCGAAACCCCGTGACCGAATTGATCATGACCATCGGCCCCACGGCCAACGCTACTGCGATGATCCGCGGCCAGATCGTGAAACCCAGGCGCATCATGAGAAGCGGAACCAGAGCTATGGTCGGCGTAGTAACGAGAAGAAGGATGTACGGCGTAATGATCTTTTCCAAAAACGGGACCTGCGTCAGCACGGCTGCCATCACCATCCCGATAGCAGCTCCGATCATATAGCCAGAAACGAGCTCCAGCAATGTATACAGAAGGTGCGGCCAGACCGTGGGGAAAGACCTTACCAACGCTACGGCTATGCCGCTCGGGGTAGGGAATATGAAATCTGGAACTTTGAAAAGCCGTATGAGCAATTCCCACAGTCCTATGACTACAACCGCAATCACGATGATTCCTATGACCTGCTTTGCTCCGTGAATCGTAACGGCTTCCATAGTTGAAGAGACATCCAGTCCTCCGTGCGTCGGAGCATGTTCGGAAGTGAATTCGGGGACTTCCTGTTCAAGTTGTTTTTCATACGTATCCATGTAAAGAACTCCTCTCTTTTTTGCGGTCAGCGTTATGAGACCGTGCTGTATGCCTGGCTCTGATATGCCCCGTTTTTTTTCTGAAGCTCGACATCGTGCGTTATGTTCTTCTTGATCGCAGAGACTATATTGAAGAAACTTGGTTCAAGAGTGATATCTTCCGGCCTGGGTCGCGGCAGATCGACCGAGAATACCGAAGAGTTCACCGCCGGCCGCGGAGTCATGACAAATACTTTATTCGCGAGATACACCGCCTCTTCTATCCTATGCGTCACAAAAACGATTGTGGTTTTCGTCTTCTCCCAAATTCCGAGAAGCAGCGTATCCATTTCGTCACGCGTATATGCATCCAAAGCGCCGAACGGTTCGTCCATGAGCAGTATTTTCGGATTATACGACAGCGCGCGCACAATGGATGCCCGTTGCTGCATCCCACCCGATAATTCGGGTGGGAAGTGCTCCTCGAATCCGGAAAGACCGACGCTGTTGATCAGATCCTGTATCCGCTCTTTATGCTTCGATATTTTTTCTCCCATTATTTCCAAGGGGAAATAAATGTTACGCAGCAGTGTTCGCCACGGCAGAAGGTTGGATTGTTGAAAAATAATCCCGACTTCTTTCCGCGGTTTTCTCACTTCTTCTCCCAAGATCATGGCAGTCCCGGATGTGAATGGATGCAAGCCCGTCAAACCCCAAAGAAGCGTCGTTTTGCCGCAGCCGCTCGGTCCGACGATCGCGATGATATCCCCTTCCTCCACTTGCATAGAAAATTTTTTTATCGCTTCAACCGGCCCACGCTCGCTTTGGTAAATTTTGCCCACATCCTTCACTTCGATAACCGTACCCATACCTACTCCTCGGTTCATATGAATACCCGATGACAGTTGCCTATCACCGGGTTTTTTCCTGTCTCAACAAACGCGCATTGTTTCTCCACATTACCAGTTGCCGCTAACAGTGACTTTGCTCCATGTATCGTCCAGCTTGAAATTCTTTGCATCCTGCTCCACCCGTGCCCTGTCGAATTTATTGACATCCGCAATGAGCTCATTGGTGACCACATCGCCCACATTCAGCTTTTTCTTGGTTTGGCCGAGCTTGTAGGTGATATCCAGATACGTGGACCAGGAATCGAGCGGATGCGTTCCGTATGCACCGAGAACTCTGTCGGTCGCAGTGTATGCCCAGTGCAGTTCGTTCATGGATTTCAGCGCCAGATCAGGAGTCATCTGTTCTCTCACAGCAGGGAATTTCGCATAGGTTATCTGAGCAGCGGCTCTTGGGTTGTTTCGCGCAAAATGGATACCCATTGCAACCCCCTTACAGAAATTGATCAGGTTCTGCCGTTTTACAGGATCCTTCAGGTCTGATTTCCTCGCAACAAGCCCATTTGCTGGCATCTTAGAAAAATCTTCGCCGAGAAAATATTTGAGCTTCAGGCCGACAGCGTCCCATTGGGCCCTTAATCCTTTCCAACACAGCGCAGCATCCGCTTTTCCGGCTGCCACAGCCTGCCCCCATTGGGAACCTGCAGCCACATACGTGACGGATTTCGGATCAACGCCGATCTCGACAAGCATCGGGCTGACTATCACATCCCAGCCCGCGAAACCGAGCGATATGGTCTTTCCAGCGAGTTCTTTTACGGATTGAATAGGGCTATCTGGTCTTACGGCAAAATCGAACACCTGTGTCGACATCATTTCGAAAACCATAATCGTTTCGATGCCTGCATCGATACCAGCAGTGAGAACTCCCGGCGACGGATAGCCTATGTCTGCTTGGCCCTGACTTATCAGTTTGATATCCGCTAAAGCCTCATTGGGGCCCGGTTCCAGTTTCACGTCGAGTCCCATCTCCTTGAAGTATCCCATCTCCTTGGCGACCCAGATCGCATAATCATCCATGACTTCGAGAGTTCCCCTCGGGCTCACGAACGTCATAGTCGTCAGCGCCGTTTCCTTTTTTTCTGCGGCTTGTTTTTCCGCTTCTTGTTTCCCTCCGGCGAATCCGAGACCGACAAATCCCACTGCCAACATCAACGCCAGAAATGCAAAAACGAGCTTTTTCATTGTGACAACTCTCCTTTTCTTTGTTGGTTTGTTTCCCCGCTTTCACGGATCGATACGAATCCCTTTATCTGGGCACCTCCTTTCTTTCGGTTGAAGCATCCGACTCAAGCCGGATGAATAGAATCTTTCAGTAACTCCGACAGAGGATCGAAATCGGGTTTTCCCGAAAAACCGAGATGCAAGTGTCTTCTCCAGCCTTCCGCATATCGGTATATCCCGCTCATACTCCCTAGCTCCTGAGACATATTCCGCATGGTTATGAGATACGCATCGAGTCCCTGACTTTTATCCAACCACTCCTTTTGACTCGCGTGAAAAGACAACATCTTCGTTTTTTCATCCAGCACGGATGAAACATCCACATAAAGCTCCGGCTGGATCAGATTCTTCATTCCGTCTCTGAGCCCGTACGGCATGGCGTGATACAAGGCTACATCCTGAAATGTCGGATCAGTGCTCGGGATGGTGGGATAATTGGGCATGCACCTGCAGAAAGCAGCGGTCACCGCAAGCCTGCCGGTGTTC
>CAZWAS010000099.1:11013-15361 GCA_964631915.1 uncultured Spirochaetales bacterium
TAATCTTCGAGCGAAGGGACGAGCATGATATCCGGTTTTATTTGCCGCACTATGGCAGCGACTCTCTGCACAAGATCGCCCGTATAATACACATTGATGTCGTCTACAAGGCTTTCATGAAATACGGCTCCCAGGTATTCCGCAGATCTCTTCGCTTCAGAGCGCCTGATGGCAACGATCTCTTCCTTGCCGTATTCGACGGTTCCGCAACTGCCGTTTGCGACATTCATGTAATGCAGTTCGCATCCGCATCGTTTGAGGAGGAACAGCGTACCGGCCATCATGAACTCAATATCATCGGGATGACAATGAACGGCGAACACTCTCATCTTCCCACTCCTAATGCATCTCGGCGTCGCAGGTTCCGATTCCCGGCCTGTAGAAATTGAATTGGACATCGGGATGATCCGCGAGCAGGGACATCGGAACGCTTGAGTCCGGAATCTTTTTCGAAATCATCAGCGTCGTCAGCCTCATTCCGAACGGATTATCGTGCTTCCCCGCATGCCAGATGGAAACCTTCTTACTTTTCCACGTCTCAAGTGGACCGACGGTAAGAGCTTGCGAGGGGATATTTGAAACGACGCCACCTCCCGATGTTCTGGCATTCTGGATAATCGTCATGGGATGGAGCGTGACGATACGCGCTCCCAATTTCCTGTATTCAGCAGGGGATGGAGGATGATCCTTGTATGCTCCGGTTCTCTCCGGAGGATCGTTGAAAGCCCAGTGCTTAACCTCCCCCTGACCGCCTTGCATGAGTAGGCAAGTGATCGCGTCATACGATGCCGAATACTCGTGCATATTATCAGCGCGAAGGAAATGGAGATTCGCATCCGGCATTCTCAGTTTCTTATCGATCCTGTTGAAGCACAGATCGAGGTCAGCCTTTGCAAAGCTCAGCGGATGATCGATGGGTACTTCTTTTCCGTTCATGTACCATTCATCCATAGCCCAAAAGTGTGCTTCGTGCAGATCGATTTCAAGCTCATTCACTATGTGGGCAACCAGAGGAAGTTGTTCCGTGGGACCAATAGGACCGCAGATTCCAACAGGTTCGTGCTGCGTGGCTTTCCGCCAAACGGCGACATACTCCAATGCCTCCGCAAGATAAAAAGCCTCCAACGTATCATACATTCGTATGCTGAAGCCAGGTCTCTGGAGAGCTGCGATATCCTCAACAGTAAGTCGCGCAGCATCCTGGAGTATCTCAGGATCGAGCGTCGTATAATCCCACCAGTCGGCCGCCACTTTGCTCAGATTTCGCATATTCGCTCCTTTTATAATTAACTTACTGTTAGTTACTTAAAATGATATAATGGTTGTATTCCGTTGTCAAGGAAAGTTTTCCTCCGTGCCGATCCGACGCATCCCTCTCCGGAACACGTCAGATTCTACGTATCGATTTTGTAAGGATATTTACCGATCAAAAGCATCTCGCGTGCAAGGTATGAAGCACCAATCACCCCTGCATCCTCGCCGAGCATCGAAAGTTTTATTTCAGGCACCTTGAATGGAACAATATTCTTTATTTTCTTCGTTATTGTCTCGACGAATAGCGTATCCACACCCGGCAGATGGCAGATATCACCTCCGAGAATGATGATCCCTGGATTAAGAATAAGGACGAGGTTCAGAATCGCGAGCGAAATGGCATCCACCATGTCGTTCACAATTGAAACAGCCAATTCATCGCCCTGCAGAGCAGCCATGCAGACCGTTGAAGGCGAAATATCCGCTTTTTCGCGTTGCGCCAATTCGGGCAGTATCGATTTAACGCCGCGACCGATTTCTTCGATTGCCCGCACGCTCAGATTTTCCACGGAGGCTGTCGACTCCAGATATCCTTTATTATTCTTCCGTTCGAAATCGAAATTCTTTGGAGAGAGAATAAGCGAACCGATTTCTCCGGCAAACCCTTCGTTTCCCTTCACGATGTTGTTGTCGAGAATAATGCCTGCCCCGATTCCATTGCTGATTTCCACAAAGACGAGGTCCTTGTAATTTTTGCCATGCCCATACTCTTTTTCCGAAAGAGCGGAAAGCTTTGAATCGTTTTCCACATACACCTGTACGTTATAACGTTTGGTAAGCAATTCCTTCAAATTTTCTCCCTGTAGGTTTTCGTACAGGTTGAGTTTGAGAACCGATCCGGTAACGTCATCTACAGTTGCAGGCACCCCGACGCAGATCGCCTGCAGCTCAGGGAATCGATTCTTGTTCGGATTGTTCTTTGCATACAGCCCCAGGAATTTATCTATTTCGTCTACCAAGTCTTTGCCGATTCTCTTGCTCTCCGCGAGTTTGACGCCGCTGTATTTGTACAGCAGATCGCCGTTGAAGTTAAAAATAGCAATTTTCAGATGCTCCTTCAGCAAATCGATGCCGATCACGGTTCCTTTTTCCAGATTGACCATGATTTCCGTAGCCTTCCCGCCATATGAAGTCTTGATCCGTTCTTTTTCGATCACATACCCATGGGCGATTAGGTTTTCAATCGCCCGAGACACAGCAGGGGCGCTTATCTTAAGATCCTTCGATATCTTCGCTCTGTAGGTAGGCCCGACTTCTCTGAGGTAGTTGAAAATGATCGAAATATTGATTCTGTTCTGTAGATTGGAATTCGCCGTCCGAGAAACCGACAACCGTTTCAGGTTCTGATTCTTATTGATGTTCATACTCCGTAAGCTCTCGTCTTGGTATCCCGATAGCGTGCATATCTGTGCCCTGTATGTCAACCGGTACCGAACGTTGAATATCGGCTATAGTCACTGCTGCGACTATAGCCGAATGATCTCCCCTTTTTCCAGCGATTCACGTAAGGCATGGATGAGCCGTATCACTTTCATGCTTTCCCGGGGTGTAATAATCTCCGGCTTTCGTTTCGTCGCCACACACTCGACGAAATATTCTATTTCGTTGAAATACGCATCTTTCTGTTCGCAGCGCAACACTTCGGGTTCAGAGCCTTCTCGGTACAAAACCAGCATATTTTTTGCACTGCTTCGGTCTTCGAGGTTGAAGCCTGCGCAAAATGAAAACTCAACCGTAGCCTTTTCGCCCACCGCTCGGAGACTCATGGTAAACGGATAACCGTGCGTCATTACATTGCTGCCTTCAACCACAGCCTTGGATCCATTGGCGAAATTCAACCATGATACCACATGGTTCCATCCGCCATTTGAGCTCTTTTTCCCGGTTGCAAAAACACTCGTGACCTCTCCGAGCAGATAGCAGACAAAATCAATATCGTGAAGATGCAAATCGAACAAAGCTCCTCCGCTTTTCTGTACATCTTTAAACCAGTCGCTCCAATCCGGATGCTGAGAAAGCCTGTTTGCATAGAGCACCGTTATGTTGCCGAGTACCCTTTCATCGTATAGGGATTTGATCCGCATATATTCAGGCCAAAAGCGTATCACCTGAGCCACCATAAAAAGCACTCCTGACGATTCTACAGCTCGAACCATGTTTTCAACGGAGCTCATGCTGAGACCGAAGGGCTTCTCGCACAGAATATGTTTGCCCATGGAAGCCGCAGCTACAACATACTGCTCGTGAAGAAAACTCGGCAGGCAAACATCGATGATATCTATATCCCTTTCTTTCAGCAACGCCTCCGGATCGGCGTAATATCTGCAGGAGTATTTCTTGGAGAATTCCGTGCCTATCTGCCGATTCGTATCCGCTATTCCTGCAAGTTCCACATTCGGAAGATGTTTATACGCATCGCCGTGGGTTTTACCCATGAATCCCGCACCTAAAATTCCTACCCTGATCACAAAGACCTCCTCCTGCTTCTCTGAAACATCCTCTGGTTACCTGAATAATGTTTGTATTGTATTGAAAGAATACGCCACAGCTTCATTGACACGTTCCAGACTTCCAGGACCGCTCGGAGTGAATTCGATCTCAACACTGATCGGCCCCTTGTACCCTTTCGCCTTCATCGTGGAGAATATTCTTTTGAAATCGATATTCCCTTGTCCAATGGCAGGGAAATTCCATTCGTCGTCTTTTCCAGATTTGTCCTTGAGATGCACATACTTAACGCTTGTTATTGAACGCTCGATGTCAGGTTCTGGTCGGATTCTTCCATAAAAAATGACGTTCGCGGTATCGTAATTGATACCGATATATGTTGTATCAAGTTTTGAAACGATCCTCTCCAGACTTTGTCCTGTGGCATAGTTGTTCCCATGAGTTTCCAACACAAGAGTAATCCCTTTTTTTTCACAGTGTGCAACGATTTTCTTAAGCACATGGATCAATTCGTTCTCGTCTTCGATCACATCCTTGTCTCCATGGGCCTCGCCTGTGGAAGTGATGATATACGAGACGCCGAGCC
>CAZWAS010000100.1:0-6399 GCA_964631915.1 uncultured Spirochaetales bacterium
GTCAACACCCGTTCGATATCGCTTTTGAGTACGAGGAACTCGATTTTGCGCATCTTTTCCGTAAAAATCATGTTATTCCCACCATACTGAGCAATTCAGGTTCGGGTAAAGCCATTCTTATTCCTTCGACAACCGAACTCAACAGCCTGACCTCGAATTCTTTCAGTTTGAAGAAGCTGTACAGCGGAGTGAGCGTGAACGGATATTTATGAAAGACGCTCCGCGCCTTTCGATACAAGAGCTGAATAGCCCGTTCTTCGATTGCGAGCGGATCGATTTTGAAACTCTGCTCTCCCAGATGCGTATCAACAAGGTGAAAATATTTCCAATCCTTCCACGCTTGGATATCATTGAAGTCCGCCGTAAATATCGTTTTCATGAACGGCTCGCACGCCTTGTCTGGAATAAGATACTGCGCTGCAGTATCGTACGTCATGGAATAAAACGAACGGAGCCTGAATGCCCACGTGATGTTCTGATAGAGTATCTCCTTATCCACAAGTTCTTTCACGCCGCGTCTGTCTTTTTCCGGAAGCGCAGATACGATACCGCGGAGTACCGTATAGTATTGAATATCGAGTTTATTGATGACGGTAAACAGGTTTTCCATCTTCAGGAGCGAAGGAATCCAGGAAAAACTCGTCCCTTCGAGAATCGTTTCCAGCTCTTTTCCTCGTTCGATAGTTTTCAGTCTCAGCTCGCCGAATGCACCTATATCCCAGAGTCTCGGTTCCTTTTCCGTTTCGCTGCGGAACGCATATATGAGCTTTTTTACATTTTGATACTCGTATCGTCTAAGAAGGTGGACGAGCACAAAAGGAGGCGTTGAGAAAAAACCGAGCACCCGTTTATATAAATCGATATTGTTCTCAATGATTTTCGCCTGAATGATGTGCAGCAATTCATATTCAATGATATCCGGTTTTTCCGATTGGAACAGTTCAGAATATAATTCCGAGATGGACATCTCCACGAGCCGAGAGACCGATTCGACGGTATAGGATTTTGATAATATACCTGAGATTTTTGCCTGTGCGAATCCGTATAGAAATGGCCGAATCATTATTGCACTTCTGAAAGGATCATCTCAATTTTCTTGAACAGTTCAGCTTTATTCAACGATAGATCAGCGAGATGTCTTTCATATGCCTCAATGCGGTTCTCCTGTTCATCCATGAGGCGCTGTTTCTCCTTCAGAAATTCTTCTTCCAATTTTTCGTTCTGTTTTGAACATGAAACGGCGAGAGCCTGCTTCGCTTCTTCCCTTTTCTGCGTTAAGCGTCTCTCCGCTTCCAGTTCTGCCTCTTTTACGAGTTGAGCTGCTTCCTTTTCGATGACTACCAATCGTTTAAGAATTTCTGAATCAGACATTAGGGTTCCTGTGTATTAGTTATTTCCTCGTATTTCTTGATGGTTTTTATGACAGATCCCGAGGAATCCGCCTGAATCATCTCCTTGTAAAAATCGGAATTTTCAAGCAAAGCAGCTAATTTTTTGAGAACGCGGAGATGCTGTTCCGATTGGTCCGGAGAGCTCACAAGCATGAAAACGAGGTGTACCGGTTCACCGTCCAAAGAATCATAATCTATGCCGCTTTTCGATATGCCTATGACGCCTAACACGCCCTTCATCTGTATCGCATCTGTTTTCCCGTGCGGAAGCGCTATGCCTTTCATGATGCCTGTGGACATCTTGGCTTCCCGCTCGCGGATGGCTTGCAGTATCTCTTTTCTGCAATCGATTTTATAGGCTTGAACCAGGAAATCGACGAGCTCTTCGAAAAGCTCCTCCTTATCTTCCGCTTCAAGCCCTATCTTGATACGGTTATCAACGAAAACATCATGTATCTGCATACTTCTCTCTTACCACCCGTTTATTCCGAAGCTTGGGTCGCCTGCTCCGGATTCTGAGCCGGTTGATTCGTTTCGGTGGACCACCATTCGGTCGCTGCAGTCTGAGGCTGGTTCCTCCGTGCTGCTCCAACGACATCTCCCTTTTCCGGCGATCTGTTGATCCACGCCATTCCGAACGAACAGATGAAAAACACAGCACCGATTATCGAAGTGAACTTCGTCAGAATATTGCCCGACCTGGAACCGAAGGGTGTGCTGCTTCCTCCGCCGAACAGGCCACCTAATCCTTCGCCCTGTTCATCTTGTACCAATACGAGCACCACGAGCAATATCGCACTGATGATAAAAAACACCAACAAAACAATTCCAACTACAACCATGTATCTACTCCAGTATCAACAGTTATCCTACAATATTTACTTGAAATCTGCAATCGGTACAAACGTATCGGGCTGAAGAGATGCGCCCCCCACCAAAGCTCCATCGATGTTTTCCATCTGCATGAGCTCTTTGATGTTTCCGGGTTTCACCGAACCACCATACTGTATTGTCATAGCCTCTGCAACCCCGTCTGAGTACAGCTGCGCTATGGTTTTCCGTATGACAGCATGTATGGCATCCGCATCCTGCGGAGTCGCGTTCTTGCCTGTACCGATGGCCCATACGGGTTCGTATGCGATCGTGAGCCTTCCGATGTCCGAAGAGGAAACCCCTTTCAAACCCCGTTCCACCTGTGCCACTACTATCGCCTCTGCTTTCCCTGCCTCGCGCTCCTGGAGCGTTTCGCCCACACAGAGAATGGCTTCCAGGCCGTTCACAAGAGCGAGTTTCACCTTTTGGTTTATAAGCTCGTCGGTTTCTCCGAATATGCTTCTCCGCTCGGAGTGCCCCAGTATTACCACTGCGACTCCCACGTCCTTCAGCATCTTTACAGAAATATCACCGGTAAAAGCCCCTTCTTCATGGCTGCTCATATTCTGCGCCCCGAGTAAAATGTTCGTTCCTTTCACGATCTCGGCCACGCTTTGCAGCGCAGTGAAAGGAGGAGCGATCATGAGTTTGTTCGGGCATGCTCTGAGCTGTTTTACCAGAGCACCGGCTAATTCTTTCGCTTCGCCGGTGGTCTTATACATTTTCCAGTTACCTGCAATGAATGGTCTTCTCACAGTCTATCCTTTTTCCTGATTCAGTTGTTATTTTTTCTGCAATGCCTCTATACCCGGCAGTTTTTTACCTTCCAGATATTCGAGAGAAGCACCGCCTCCGGTCGACACATGATCAATCTTGTCGGCAAGTCCGAATTTGTTCACTGCCGCCACGGAATCGCCTCCGCCGACAACAGTCGTACCTTTGCATTCAGCCACTCGCCGGGCTATTTCAAGGGTTCCTTTCGCAAATGTCTCGAATTCGAACACTCCCATGGGACCGTTCCATACGAGCGATTTTGCTTTAAGGATTTTCTCTCCGTACAAAGCTACGGTTTTGGGCCCTATATCCATTCCCACCTTGCCTTCAGGGATTTCTGTCGAATCGACGATTTCGGCTTTCGCCTGTTCGGAAAATTCGGAAGCCACCACATGATCCACCGGCAGGAGCAGCTCTTTATTGAGGCTCTTCGCCTTTGCAAGGAGGTCTTTGGCCGTTTGCAGGAAATCATCCTCGCAAAGCGATTTTCCTATGGTTTTTCCCATGGCTTTCAGAAACGTATATGCCATACCTCCGCCGATGATGAGGCTGGAACATTTGGGAAGCAAGGACTCCAGCACCGCTATTTTTGAGGAGACCTTCGCCCCTCCGATGATCGCGACAAAGGGCTGCTCGGGTTTTGTGAGCAGGGGTTCGAGGTATTTCACCTCTTTTTCCATCAGGAATCCACCTACGGCAGGAAGGAAATGTGCAACAGTCTCCGTAGATGCATGAGCCCTGTGTGCGGTGCCGAATGCATCGTTTACGAAGATATCGCCGTATTTTGCAAGCTCTTTTGCCAACTTTTCCCTATCGGCAGCTTCTTTTGCGGTTTCTTCCTTATGGAACCGAGTATTCTCTAACATAAGGATTCCGCCGTTCGACAACGCCTTGACCATAGCCTCCACATCGGCACCGATGCATGAAGGTGCGAATGCGACCTCTTTCCCGAGGAGCTTCGCAAGATATGCTGCAACCGGAGCAAGCATGTGCTTGCCAGCCATGTATTTCTTCTCGTCGAAAGGCTTTCCGTCCTTTGCCGCCTTTTCTTTGGCTTTTTCCAAGTCTTTCTTCGGATCGCCGAGATGGGACATGAGCACAAGACTTTTGGCGCCGTTCTTCAGAACATACTCAATGGTGGGAAGTGCAGCAGTTATGCGCGTATCGTCTTGTACGACTCCTTCTTTCATGGGAACGTTGAAATCGACGCGCATCAGGATCCGTTTTCCTCGTATATCGATATCTTTGACTGTCTTGATCATCGTTTTCCCCTCTTTCAATTCGCGAAGACCCGTACTCGGACCTTCGCGATGAATCTCAGTTTTTTCCGGACATATAGCGGAGGAGATCCACTACTCTGCAGGAATACCCCCATTCGTTGTCATACCAGGATACAACTTTGAAAAAGCGTTTCTCCCCGGGGAGATTATTCTGAAGCGTCGCAAGCGAATCATAGATCGAAGAGCGTTCATCGTGGATGAAATCCGTGGAAACGACCTCTTCGTTGCAGAAACCGAGAATACCTTTCAAGTATGTCTCAGAAGCTTTCTTCATGAGTTTGTCTATTTCTTCGATCGAGGTATCTTTTTCGGAACGGAACGTGAGATCAACAACAGAAACATCGGGTGTGGGAACTCTGAAAGACATACCGGTGAGTTTTCCCTTTGTCTTCGGAAGAACCTGTCCGACCGCTTTTGCAGCGCCGGTAGTCGAAGGAATTAGGTTGATAGCTGCAGCGCGGCCTCCTCGCCAGTCTTTTTTGGAAGGGCCATCCACCGTCTTCTGGGTCGCAGTGTACGAGTGGATAGTTGTCATGAGGCCAGTCTCGATGCCGATGCCTTCCTTGAGCAACACGTGTACGATGGGTGCGAGGCAGTTCGTGGTGCAGCTCGCATTGGAAACAATGTGATGAGTTTTCGGATCGTATTCGCCTTCATTGACGCCCATAACGATAGTCTTTACATCGCCTTTGGCAGGAGCAGAAATGATAACCTTCTTTGCTCCGGCTTTGAGGTGCCCTTCCGCTTTTTCTTTGTCGGTGAAAAGGCCGGTGGATTCAATCACATACTCGACTCCGAGATCCTTCCAGGGGAGTTCTTCGAGCGACTTTTTTGCGCCGATGCACTTGATTTTATTGCCGTTTACAATGAGGATATCGTCTTCTGCCAGATCCGGACTACTTTTTGCAGAACTGATGTCGGCCTTCATTCTGCCGTGTATGGAATCGTATTTCAGCTGATATGCAAAATACGAGGCATCTGTGCTCACATCGACAACTCCGACAACATCGATCCCTTTGCCGAGCAGGCCTTTTTCGACCATCGACTGAAATACCAGCCTTCCGATTCTGCCAAAACCGTTAATTGCAACCTTCATGTATTCCTCCTGGTTATCTGTGTTTCCCCGATTTTTCACAGGTAATTTGATGGCATAAAACGCGGTTTGTGAAAAATCTTACCAATTTTTCTCTGAAACTATACGAAAAACAGAACCCAGTGTCAATTGATCAGCGTATTTTTAAAAGACGATTATACAGCGCTGGGTAAGTCCGTGTTGGAACTTGTTCATTTTTTTTCTCTTCCTTAGCGAGCACTACATCGTCGGAGATATTTATCATGTCGAAAAAACCCTTTTTAGTTATCTGCCCCTGCGCCACAAGGTCGTCCACCGCAGTGACCGTAAATTCGCCGAGCACCTGTTCGGGTCTATAATCTATACCGATTTCATTGTTTTTCAAAAATACCGAACCCTTGCGAACAATGCTGAACTTCATATCTTTTTTCAGACCATCGAGCGTACCCAGACTGACAATACCCTGGTCGAATTCCCGTTTCACCAGCGCGCCCCACAGTGGCAGCTTGCTCTCCACCTGGAGCGCGATCTTTTCGAGCGTATTCTTCACGCGGTCATTGCCCGTCCTCATAAGATCAAACGAACTCATGAGCGCTCCTGTGGAAGATTTGTATATGTCGCAGAGCGCTGAAAACGCTCTGTCTGTCTCAAAAAAGGACATGAGAATGAAGTAATCCGTGCCTGCATCCCGTGCCGCATTGAAAGCTTTGGCGAAGGAAGAGACTTTTTCAGGATTGGTCTGAAGCCTGATTTTCTCCGACCGCATGAGAAAATCCTGAAAGTATCGGGCCAAAAGCTCCTCGCCAGCCGGGTGGTTCAATTGGCTTTTTTCCGGAATGAAATAGATGCCGATCGAGTATCGGTTCCTTTCGATGGAGAACTGATCGATATTCCATACTGACGATACGCTGTCGCGGAGGAGGCTGTCGAGTATCTCGATCTCATCGAGGATATTGATGTCCTTTATGCCGAAATTCTCGAGTACCTTCAATTCATTTCTGTACTTCGC
>CAZWAS010000100.1:6466-10154 GCA_964631915.1 uncultured Spirochaetales bacterium
GCCCCCTCCTGTATTCGATCAAAGCCCGATCGAAATAGTTTCTCGCTTCGAATGCTTTACCTTGATCGAAATGATACTGTGCATACCCTGCGCGAAGGGGGTCTTCCACATCGAGATATTGTATCAGCTGGGTTTCGAGCGCTATCCGCGATATTTCATCCTCAGGCTTGACAGTGAAGGCTGTCGTGAAATGCTTTATGCTTTCCTTCACTCCGCCGATGCGGCTGTATGCAAGTCCGAGCGCATACCATGCGAGGTAGTTGTTTCTGTGTGCTTTTATGTTCTGTTCCATCAATGCAATGACATCCCCGTATTTGCCCTGCTGCGAATAGATATTGGCCAAAAGAAGTGTTGCATCCGGATAATTCGGCTGAAGTGAGAGTGCAGTTTTCACATGATATTCCGCCTTCTCGAACATTTTTCCTTGCAGATAATATTGCGCGGCATGGTACTGCACCTGAGAATCGCCCGAGTGCAGACGCATAGCGGTTTCGATATATGACTTCGCTTTGTCCTGTTCGCCTAACGCATCATAGAGCAGATACAGCGAAAGAAGCGCTTTTTTGTTCTCCGGAGAAACGCGTAAAGCATCGAGATATTTGCTGGTTGCATTCCGCGGTTTGCCTTCCGCTATTTCAAGCTCTGCGGTTCCGAAACGCGCTGAGAGGTTGTTCGGTTCGCGCTGCAGTATTTGTTCGTATATGTTTCGCGCTGCGTCGACCGCACCCATGCCGACCTGTACCCGCGCTTCGAGGTTCATCAGCGCGACGTTATTCCTCGAATACATCCTTCCTCTCTGTATGAACTTCAGTGCCTCTTCGTATTCTTCGAGATAAAAATACGATTCGGCCAATCCGATGATCGGTTCGAGATAGTTAGGATTCGCATCTAAAGCCTGAGTGTAGTATTCGATCGCTCTGAAAAAATCGCCTTCCTCTTTCGCCTGTGTTCCCAGATCATAGAGTTCCTTGACGGTCGGAGCAGCGAAGAGTCCGGTTCCGACGGCGAAAAAAACCGCTAAAACCACGCTTCGTGCAGCATTATTATTCACGCTGCTTCTCTCCTTTCATGACGATTTTCACCGTCTTTATTTTATGGCCGTCCATGTTTTGTATAATGAAATCTGCCCCCTTATAGCTCACCTTCTCATATCGCACGGGTATCTTTCCGAACAGATCGAACACGAAACCGCCGAGCGTATCGAAGTCCTCTTCCGGAAGTTGCAGATCGGGTTGCTCATTGAGATCTTCGATATTGATGCGCGTATCTACGAGGTATACTCCTTCCCCTATTGTGAGGATATCTTCACTCTCATTATCGAATTCGTCCTGAATGTCGCCGATTATTTCTTCAATGATATCTTCCAAGCAGACTATCCCGGACACTCCGCCGTATTCGTCGACCGCGACTGCGATGTGGACACGCTTTCGTTTGAATTCGCGCAACAGAGAGTCTATGCGTTTGCTTTCCGGTACAAAATACGGATTCCGGATAATCTTTTCGATATTTATCTCTTCGTTCTTCACCAATGACCGCATCAGATCCTTTACGTAGAGAACACCAACGACATTGTCGATCGTTTCTTTGAAAACAGGGACTCTTGAATGCCCGCATTCGGCGACTCTTTCCAGCAGATCTTTCATCGGCATATCCAGCGAAACGAAAACGACGTCGATACGCGGTACCATAACTTCCTTCACCGTCGTTTCGGATAGTTCGACGATGCCCCTTATCATATCTTTTGCTTCTCCGTTCAGCTGTTGAATGCTTTCCTCTTCGTTTTCCTGGTTTTTGTTTTTGTTCAACAGCTTTCCTAAAAACCCCTGCTTTTTCAAATTATCTTTTCCCCCGTAAAGACGTTAAGAATTTTTTCCTGCAATACGAGCATCTCTTCATCCGCATCATTCGTTTCGTGATCGAATCCGTACAAATGCAAAAAGCCATGTACGATGAGCCGCTTCAATTCTTCTTCAAATGGGATGTTACATGCCTCCGCGTTCCTGGATAAGGTATCGACCGACACGACTATATCGCCCGCTACGTAAGGAGACACATCCTCCGGTAGGTGATCCGTGCCCTGTCCGAAAGAAAGCACATCGGTGGCTTCATCCTTATCCCTGAACCGCTTGTTCAGATCCCGTATGAAAGAATCGTCGCAGAAAACGACGGAAACCTCCCAGTTCGATATGCCTTGATGATGCAGAATTTTATGAAAAAACGCTTCGACGGCTTCAAGCCAAGGAGGAATATCGATGTTATATACGGAAATATCTATAACATTCATTGTTCGGTCTCTTTGATTTTTGGATATACGATACGAGTATGGAAATGTCCCGCAAGGATTTTAAAAAAAGTCATTCTGATCGTATCAAGATCTTTGAGCGTGAGGTTGCTCTGATTCAACTGTCCTGCGTCGAATTTCGTCATAATGACATCCTGAACAGTTTTTTCGATTTTTGCAACAGTCGGGTTCTTTAGCGAACGGGAAGCAGCCTCCACTGAGTCTGCGAGGAGCACCACCGCCGCTTCTTTTGTAGAAGGGAGCTTGTTCTGATATGCGAAATCGTCCGGAGAGACGTTTTCTTCTCCGTTCTCTTTCACCGCCCGCTTGTAGAAACTGGTTATGACCCCTGTCCCGTGATGTTGCCCGATAATGTCGATAACCGCTTTCGGGAGCTCCAGCTCTTTCGCTTTTTCAACACCGAGCTTTACGTGCGATTTTATGACCGCCGCCGAAAGGCTCGGCTTCAAGCTGTCGTGCCTGTTGCCGGCAGTTTGGTTCTCGTCAAAATATTCCGCCTGATCGATTTTGCCTATGTCATGATAATAAGCCCCAACCCTCGCAAGCAGGGCATTCGCTCCTATTTCCTGGCAGGCGGTTTCTGCTAGGTGAGCAACACTCAACGAATGCGCGTAGGTTCCAGGCGCCAGAGTGAGCATACGTTTGAGCACGGGATTGTTGATATCGGACAGCTCCATGAGCCTGAATCGGGTTGGAGAATTGAGGATATGTTCGAACGCAGGGAGGAACCCCAGACTCAAAATCCCTGAAAGGAAACCGTTCAGACCGCCCCATGCAGCCGCCAGGAAAAACCAGGATAACTCGTAATTTCTGAGAAACCCAATGACTATGAGAATAAGGGCGTTCACCACAGCGATGATGAGGCTCGCCCGAATGAGCTCGATCCTTTTCTCGATGCCCCGCACGACTACTGTGCCGGCCACCCCGGAAAGAAACGCAAACAGAAAAGAAAACGGCTCAGCCTTGGTAATGAGCGGAAAAGCCAGAGATGCGAGCAGCGTGAAAGCAATCCCCGCATGGTTGTTTATCAAAATCGAGAGAAGGATAGCGAATAACGCTGTCGGAGGAATGACGGAAAGAGGCAGCCACTCCGGCAATTGGGCAAACCGCGCTGAAAGAACGACTATAGACAAAAAAAGGAATGAAAAACCGAGAATCAGGAATATCTGTTCCGTCGAAAAACTGATACCGACCAACTTCTGGTCGAAAAGTGTGAAGGCCAGGACATAGAGGATCAGGAGAAAAAACGCAGTGCCGAAGATTCCGTGGATATTGATGGTGACTGAATAACTGCCGAGCACCTGAAGCTTCTTAAGATCTTCTTCGGTGATGATAAACCCCTTTTTTATGATCCTTTTCGACGGCAAGGACGGTGAAAAACCGGTT
>CAZWAS010000100.1:10164-15291 GCA_964631915.1 uncultured Spirochaetales bacterium
CTTTTACGAGTTTCTTGAGCACGGGTTCCACTCCTTGGGCAGCCCGTTCCATAGTTTTCTTGGTCTGATCGAAATCCGCAAAGGTGTTTTCCTCGGCGAATAAAAGCACGAGGAAGATAACCGCATTGAGCTCCTGGCGGGTCAGGCCGTATCCGGACACGCGGGTCAGGATATGTTCTTTTATGTTTTTCGCGGTAATGGCATTCTCGGATGAAAATTCCTCTTTCTCCTGTTTATTGTTCCTCCATCTCCATATCTCGATGCGGGAAGGAATGCTCTCCGTTTTAGACTCCGTGCTCAATATGCCTTCGGAAAGCAGGGAATCCAGCGTCTCCCGCGCAATACGGAATATCCTCTCGAATGAATCGCTTTCCCACAGCTGGAGGAGCGCGTTTTTGTCGTACCCAGCAGGGAAGAGGGGACGTATTTCGAAAAACAGTTTTTCGACCGAATTATGCCGCTCCTTGCTTTCCGCGAACAGTTCCGCGAATTGATCGAAACGTTCCATACTTCGTTCGCTAATCCGTTCGTGAACCTGGTACACGGGAAGCACCTGTTGTTTTCTCGCTTCTTTTTTCAGCCGAGTGGCTTCCTCGTCCACATATGTGATGTCCCTGTCTATGACGAGCTCTTTATCCGCTACTTTGCCGAGCTCGAAACTCGAAAAATTGTTCGTGGAAATGACGTCGCCGAACTGAACGAATACAGCGATGAGGAAGAAAAAAACGAAATAGGAGACAATAATTGCAATGAGGGCGTTCTTCTCGAGTTGCTTGCCTTTGAAAAATAGAAATATCCTCGTGAGAAATGTTCGATCAACAGGTTTCGGCTTCATACGCTCGAATTATCTTTCTGACAAGAGGATTCCTCACCACATCCTGTGTGTCGAAATAAGAGAAATGGATTTCTTCTATTGAAGACAACAGTTTCATGGCATGAATGAGCCCGGAATCATGTTTACGCGGAAGATCGATTTGCGTCACATCACCGGTGATGACCGCGCGCGAGCCCTCGCCGATTCTTGTTAAGAACATCTTCATCTGCTCTTTGGTCGTGTTCTGCGCTTCGTCGAGAATGATATAGCAATCCTTAAGGCTTCTGCCCCGCATGTAGGCCAGAGGAGCGATTTCGATGATCCGCGTCTCTTCGAGCCTGTTCAACGTTTCAATAGGGATAAGCGATTCCATTGCGTCATAAAGTGGTTTGAGGTACGGATTTATCTTCTGCGCGAGGTCGCCGGGTAGAAATCCGAGGCTCTCACCTGCTTCGACGACAGGCCTGGTGAGGATGAGTTTCCGCTTCTGTTTGGAAAGGATTTCCTTGAGTGCATGCGCCACAGCGAGGTACGTTTTACCGGTGCCCGCAGGGCCAATGCAAAAAATGAGCTCATGAGCATTCATCCCATGTATGAAGTCTGTCTGATGCATGCTCCTGGGGAAAACCTGCACGAGCCCATGGGGAATGGAAATAGTCGCCTTTTTGAAAGCGTTGATGTGCTCGAGTTTTCCGCTTTGCAAGGAAGCATGAACCGCCCTGATCAAATCCGGACCCGGAACCTGTCCCCCTTTTGCCTGATCTTTCAATTGATCGATCAATCGTCTGAAAAGCACCTGTTTTTGCACATCGTCGGTTTCGAGAAACAACTCATTCCCGCGCGAAAGCACCCTAGATCCAAGAAGTTCTTCCATTACTTTCAAATTTTTATCGTTCGCGCCGCATAATTCTGTGAGAACTTCCGAATTTTCTAATACGATAATCAATCAAGCTCCTTGAAAAAGAGTGTATCTGCTCTCTTCTTCAAAAGTCAACCCCGAATGGAAAAAGTTTGATCCTCCACCCGTATATTCGTCTTTATCTCAGGCAGAGGTTTCCATTTCACGTACACGGCGAGCGTATCGTCCCATTCGTAAATCTTTTTCGTCGAATTCAATTTCGGGCTGCCGCTGTATTCCAGGGATACATCCCAATCATGGAGATGATGAACGAATTTTACGCCGAGCTGCTGAATTTTGAACGGAGAATCATATCTATCGTTGACATTGAAGAAATTGAACGACTTTACCAGATCTTCGAATATATTGCGCGTCGATTTTCCCACTTTGGCAGCGAGATCCGGAAAATATCTGTACATCGAAGAATTCTTCGAAACCGAATAGAAACTGAATTCCAGAAATTGAAATATCGTAATGGAAAAATTCAGCGAGAACGTAAAGGCATTGTTCGTGAACCGCAGCAGGTCCATTTCCCAGGAGGTTTTTATCTCGGACTTCAACGAGATGCGGTTTTTCCATAAGGGTTCCGGCGCTATGGTTTGTGTGTATCCCACGGAAAACGCCGAGGGGAGAAAAACCGAATAGCTCTCCTGTTTCCACTGCATATCTTCAAATCTCCACGGTTTCGTGTATTCAGCAGTGAACGAAGCGTTGAATCCCCAAAGCCCCAAGCTCGTGGTGCTGGATGTGAGCATGTTGTTTGCGAAATCCACAGCGAGCGTCTCACGGAGCCAAGCTTCTTTGACGAACACCACGGAACCGAGGAGCGAGAGGGGATCGAATTTCCATGTGCTCCCTTCCAATGTCACTTTCTCCGCAGCAGAAATTCCTACGGGACCGATCTGCGACTTGAGAGCCGCATTGATAATCTGATCCCGCGGCGGAAGATCCATATCCAGAGAAAGGCTCTGGAGGTTATCGTACGGAGAGGCCGCGATGGTGAACCCGAACGAATGAGCGGTGACCGTATCCTTTGTCCAATCGAGGCCTGTGTCCACATAGATCGGAATCCCATCGCGGATTTCGAGAAATTTTTTCTGGTAAGGAAGTATGCTGAGGGAATACTTGATGGATGTCCCTTTCCAGAGTTCGTAACCGACGAGCGGATTTATCGTCAAAGTAGCGGTGTTGGAAAGAACCAGGGTTGAATACTTCAGATCGTTCTCATAGAACTGTTCCCACGCGGTTTCGGAATATGTATCGTGTTTATTGAAATGCGTTTGATATTTCGCAGAAAGGCTTATTTTGTCCGAAAGGCTGATGAGATTTTTCAACAGTTGAATGCCATAATTCAAATCGAAAGTTCCCTGCGTGTTTATAGCCGAATAAGCGCTTTCGAAGGCGATGTCTTTCGGCTCCTCCCAGAGGTATGATGTTGTTTTATTCTCCAGGGTGAAGCGCGGATTCAAAGAATACGTCAGTTTCATGCTGAACGGTTCGGTCAACGAAGGGTTCGAAACATCCTTCTGCACCTGAGGATTCTTCATTCGATCCTCAGGCTTCTCTTGTTCTTTCTCTTCCGCGATTTCCCAAGGAGGTTTCAAGGAAATTTCAGGAGCTGGTCCCACGAATCCGGAGGAAGAGGACAGCGTTTTGGCTTCGATAGGGAAGGAAAAGATCGTGCCCTGTATGTTCACGCCTACATCGGGAATGGTCAGTATATCGGGATAATAAAAAGTCCGGATCGGATCATAGGCTCCGTAATCGGGAAGCTTCGATTCCGGAACACTCTTCGTGAGCCAGGTGGCGGCAAAAGAAAGGGTCTGAAGATTCATCTGAGAAAGCCACGGCTCAAAAGCCGAGGTGGGTATGGAAGCGCTGGTCTTTACCTGCCAGAACAATGTGTTGCGAATCGTTTTTTCAGTAGTCGTCGTGGCAGTGAGACCTAGCAAAGTTCCCCAATCGATTTCCTCGGATCTGTCTTTGAAATCCTGCTCGAAGTAAGGATCGGAGAAAATCGGAATCTGGGTAGTGATACTGAACGGACTCAAATCGAGAGAAAGGGAAAGGTTCAACGCATACCGGAACGGCAATTCCAAGCCCAAGAAATGCGACGTATTCCATATACTCCCCATTCCGCTGTCAGTCACCCAATATGGGGTATATGTTCCGTCTGTAGTATTCTTAAAGATATCGCGGCTCACGCCGATTTCCGTCTGAAACTGCAGTGTCTTGATGACTCCCAGCGAAGAAAAGATGCCGTTTATGCCCGCGAAGTATCCGAGCCGCGTATACATATCTACCATGAGTTTCAGAACCCAGTCTTTGTTTATCTTTTTCAGTCTGTCCGTAGTCCTCAAAAAAAGGCCGTGTAGTTCTTTTTCGCGAGAGCCTGAATCCGTCTCGGAAATCTGCATGAACGAAAATGGGCTATCCTTTTTCTCCCGCTCTCCGAGGAAATAGGTGGTTGTCTGTATGTACGAGCCTTCCCTGCTCCTGTATCCGATGGAAGGATTGAAAAAAAGCTCGTCGCCGGGTTTGAAGAAAAAAGGAAGGTAGAGAACCGGGATCGATCCGACGAAAAGCACAGCATTCTGCAAGGCCCATTCATCAGGAGCCAGTATCCATATCTTTTCCGCCTTCACATGATAATGCGGGGATTCCTCGTCGCAGGATGTGATGTTCCCTTCTTCGAGGAGAATGCTGTCATCTTTATTCCTTAAAAACTTATCTCCTCTGAAGTAAAAGGTGAGCTGGTTGCCTTCTATTTTTCTTTCCTTTTCCGTCGTCCCCTCGAAGAACACTCCTTCCCAGGTATCGAGGGAAAATGTAAGGCTTTCACCTCGGAAAACATCAGTTCCGCTCGCACGCTTCAAGGTATATTCGATGTTGCCGCGTGCAGTAACCGTATTCTCAGTCTGGTTGAAAAGAAGCTCATCCGCTCTGATAGTGTGCGTATTCTCTGCTTCTGTATCCTCGAGTGTGAGGGATATACCGCCTGCGAGCCGCAGGTATGCCTCGTCCACCGACTCGAGTGTGAAATATTCGGTTTGTCTGGCGGACTCTATGGTGATCACTTTTGCCTTTTCGGATTTCTTTTGCTTCGGCTTGGGCTTGATATTGTAATACGCATACAAAGCATTCTGTAGGTCCTCGCGCGTACCTTTTGGGGGAAGCCCCAGCTTCCCGCACCACGACAACAATTCGTAGTATCCTGCGGATGAAATATCCATCTCGAGGGTTTGAACCGAAAGAGGAAGAACGGAGTCCCCATCCTCCTCTGTATCGTCTGCCCCGCCATTCTGTGCGAAGCACATATCGGCAAGGAGCAAAAGAATGCAGAAACCTACTGCGCATCCTTTCACGTTCGAAGAACCTCTTTCAGATACCTGCCTGTATACGAGTGGGGATTGCA
>CAZWAS010000101.1:0-819 GCA_964631915.1 uncultured Spirochaetales bacterium
CGAAGGATCGAAATGCGCAAGGGTACGTTCCCAATCGTGGCGGCAGAGATCGAGAAACTTGTCCAGTTCTGCAAGCTCGATGTCTATGCCGGAGAACTCCGGCGAGCTCAAAAGGCGGGAAACGCTTTGAAACTCTTTTGCCATGAGCTGCACTTCTTTGGCGGCGTTCGGACTTGCAGCGAAGCGGGTTTTCATGGCTTCGAACGAAAACGGTTCCAGCCGTTTTCTCACATGTTCCGGCATTTTGTATTCGATGAGAAAATCGCGGTATCGCTCCACGAGTCTCGGCTCGGGATTGAGCAATGTTTTCCTGAGGATGTCGATAATGGGTTTCAACGACTGATATAAGGTGAACAGGATCGATGCAAAGCCGGGAAGCACGACATTCTGACCGCGTTTGTACAAAGCCGGTTTCACCGATTTTAGCTCGTTTGCGATTTTCATGAGATCTTTTTTCTTCTGCACTTCTTTCGGATCTTTGCTGAACAGCGACAGGAAGATATTCTGGAAAAAATCGGAGATGCCAGCCATGGCGGCATTGTAAGGCATAATACGGATGTTTTCAAGAACTGCACTGATCCGCCGAATTTGACTGCTGCAGGATATCGTGGTATTGTGAAATTCCCATAGCGGTGTTCGGGTCCTATGCGTCAGAGACGATTCAGTAGTCTACAACTCAAGGCCTTTGCAGGCCTTTTCCTGTTCGGAGTACTTCCTCTGCTGTTCGTATCGTTGATAACCAATTTTATCAATAACCGTTTTGTCGAAGAACTGGTGAGGAATACCGCTTCCCAGTCTCTCGACAATACATCGCTCTCC
>CAZWAS010000101.1:855-11411 GCA_964631915.1 uncultured Spirochaetales bacterium
GTCGACGAATCAGAGCCTCATAGAACACCTCCCTCCTTCCTATGCCACGGAAGCAGAACGCCAAGCGACCTTTTCCTCAATCCGCGGCGAGATTTTCCGTAAAGAAAGGCTTATGCAGATAAATTATCCGTATAATTTTTTGCTCATATCGAAGGACAATTCGGTTTTCACTGATTTGAGCTGTTATTCCGCGGACGATACCACCTTGCAGCTCGACAACTTGAAACAGGCCCCCTGGTATAGGAGCATGTTTCAGGCGCATTTCCCTGTATATCGCCTTGAATACACGGAGCTGAAACTCTATCCGGGGGGAAGCGAAAATATCTATTTTATTACAAGCCTCGTGAATGGCTTCGATAATATGGGACTTCTCGTTCTTGGAAGGAACAGGCGAAGCATAAGTAGGATGCTCGAAGCGTCTTTCATTGCACGCACCTCGAATATTTTTCTCTTCGATGACCGCTTCAATGCAATTGCGGAAAGCGAATCCAATACGCTCTCGGCTCAGGAAGTGGCTCCAAAAATATCGGAATTATTGCGCGATTCCGGGATCAGTATTCCCTCGGTGTCGTTCGAGGGGAAGCGCTATTTCGTGTTCAGCAGAAGTTTCTCATTCAAAGAAGTGGGGGCGAATTTGAAACTGGTGGCACTTATGTCTGCAACTTCGGGCCAGGTACCGGTGCGCATTCTGCGGTATCTGTCGATCATTCTTGTGTGTTTTTTCATCTGTGCTGTGTTCGTTCTCATCTATTTCGTAAACCGCTGGATCGTTCATCCGATCATTCTGCTGAACGGAAAAGTGAAGGACGTCCAGGCAGGAAGATTCGATGTCAGGTTCACTATAGACAGACAGGATGAAATCGGGGAGTTGAGCAGGAATTTTTCGGTGATGGTCGAGAATCTGAACAGATACATACAGGACATAAAGCGCGAGGAACGACAAAAACGGAACCTGGAAATTCGGATTCTTCAGTCTCAGATCAATCCGCATTTTGTGCGTAATACCCTTAATACCATTCGGTGGATGGCAGAAATCCGGGGAGCGAAGGGCATCAGCAGCGCGCTCATGTCTTTTTCCAAAATGCTCAATTATCTCATCAATACGGCATCGGTGCTCGCATCCGTGAGGGATGAAATCGACTACCTCGAGCAATATCTCTATCTGCAGAAAATTCGGTATCAGAACAAGCTGTCGTTTTCGTTCGATATAGACGAAGCGCTCTTCACCCTGTACATTCCGCGGCTTCTGTTCCTGCCCATAGCGGAAAACAGCATCATACACGGTATTGCGCCGAAGAAGAGCACTTCGGAGTTCTCCATAACCGGAACCAGGAACGGCGATACGATCGTGTTCGCGGTCCGGGATACGGGGGTAGGAATGAGCGAGGAACGGCTTGGCGAGGTGGAAAGCCGCCTCCGCACGGGGATCGATCAGTCTTCGAGTATCGGGCTTGCGAATACTCAGAAACGCATCGTCCGCCTTTTCGGAGACGCTTACGGCCTACAGATAAGGAGTGAGCGATATAAAGGAACGGAAGTGACCGTCATGCTTCCCGCTTTGTCCGTTCCCGATATAGACTTTTAATGCAGGGGCCATCGCATGAAAATACTTATTGTGGATGATGAACCGCTCGCTAGAATCGGTATGAGGACTATCCTCCCCTGGGAAACCTACGGGCATTGCGTGATAGGGGAGGCTTCTTGCGTGGATGAGGCACTATCCATAGGTAGGCGAGAGAGGCCCGATATTGTCCTGGTGGACATCATCATGCCCGAAAAGGACGGGTTCGAGCTCATTTCCCGGCTTCGCATGGAGCTTCCTGCTTGCAAATTCGTCATAGTGAGCTGCAAGAGCAGCATAGAGTACTTCAGACGCGCTATGCGGCTCGATGTGGTCGACTACATACAGAAGAGCACCATACAGGCCGATGAACTCCTGGAAGTCGTAGAGCGCGTAGCGGAAAAGATCCGTAAAGAGTGGGTTTTTGAAGAGAATGACGGAACGGCACGTCCGGGCGGAAGCGGATCGCTTGCTGCCTTTCTCATTGAAATAGTGAAGGGACATGTTTCAGACGGAAATCTGATTCGGCAGAGACTCGAAAACCTTCTCATGCGGCTGACCAGCAACAAGGCGTATATGTTGATACTGCAGACGCGGAATACAGGGGACTTAGGAAAGCACATACGGCAGGCGATCAACATATGTCAGGAGATAATCAACGATACGGGCACTGGGGTCGCATTCCAAGATGGAGAAGGCTCCATAGCTGCTCTCGTCTGTTTACAAGAGAGCAATGCCGGTAGCGGTGTCATCGCGCTGTGCAACAGAATACGGGAAACTCTGGCACAACTTTTCGATGTGGATTCCGTGACAGGAGTAAGCCTGAGCTTCTTCGATCCCGAAATGATAGGCCAGGCGTACGGACAGGCGCGAGAGGCGCTCGAGGAATTTTTTTTCAATATCCGCGATTCGGTTTTCCTGTACACCCCCATTCTCGAGGACAGGGATGAAACGCTCGAGCAGATCGAAAAAGCGAAACAGATTATATTCTCCATACAGGCATCGGCTGATCTGCATACCATCGTTCCTATCGTTAAATCCATCACGAGAGATTTTTCTGTTGCAAAAGGGCTCAAACCCGACCATGCGAAACGCGTCTACTTGGAGATAGCGTATCATGTCATAGAGATTCTTAGGAAAGAGAATATTCACGACCAGGATTCCCGGCAGTTCAATCCTCTCGAGTTCATAGAAGGGGCCAGGAGCATATACGACCTCGAATCCTCCCTCAGCGGATTTATAGAGCATGTGCGCAAGGGAGCCTTAGCCAAGCATGCGGGTAGGGGTACCGAGATAATATCCAAAATACAGAAATTTATTTCCGAGCATATAGACGAACGGGTATCCTTGTCCGATGTGGCGGATCATGCGTGCCTTTCTCCTGTATATGTGTGCAGGCTTTTCAAACAGGAAACGGGGGAAAACATAATGGCTTATGCGCATAAAGTGAAAGTCGACAAGGCGAAGGAGCTCCTTTCAAAAGGAGTTCCAGTCTGGGAAATTTGCGAACGGCTCCGTTTTTCAAGTGAGAGCTATTTCATAAAAGTATTCAAAAGGTACACAGGTTCTACGCCGTTCAAGTATGTAAGAAAAAATAATTAAAGGGCACCTCTAAAAACTCTTTATTTTTTCGCGTGCGAAAAAATAATCCCTTACGCTACCGGCGATTAGGTGCCCGGTATGGGAACCAACCGAGGTTACTAGAGGTTCCCTAAAATATATTTCACTGCGATTCGTTGCTGTACATGCGGCAGACGGCAATAATATGCCATTTCCGGTTAATTTATTACCATGCATATCCGCCGCATATGTCAATTAATTGCCATAAATGGAAAAGAACCGGCATTGAAAGCATCCGGGGCTATGGTACAATTTCCCCAGGACAAATAAGGAGGTTCTATGAAACGCATATGCAAAGGGGTAGTGATAGGTACCGTACTGGCGGCTCTGTTGTTCGCCTCTGTCGGCTGCACGAAAAAGGAAGAAGCGAAGGCGGTATCGGAAGGAGCGGGAAAAGGAGCAGCTGCGAAATCTGCAGAACCTGTGAAGCTGACTGTGTGGATCAACGGCCGCGATAGCTATATAGGGCCGGATGAACAGAAGAAAGCGCAGGAAGAATGGTATATATCGAAGGCATTCAGGAGGTTTGAGGCTGCGAATCCCGGTGTGACTATCGAACTTATAGTGCCGCCGGATTCTTCGGAAGCTCATCAGACATTCAAGGCTGCCGGTCTTGCAGGAAACGCTCCGGACATAGCTAATCTGTGGTCGGGCCAGTTTATATTTGCGCTGAAAGAAGTCATACGGCCGTTGGACGACCTCGTTCCGCCTGATGATCTCAAGAATATGATCGGCTGGGACACGGTGCGCGAAGACTTCAAGGCCGACGGAAAAATTCTCGGATACCCGGTGGGCGATGTTCAGCTCTGCTTTTTCCTGTACAACAAGAAGATTGTCAAACAGGCAGGGCTCGATTTCGAAGCGAATCCGCCCAGAAACCCGAAAGATTTCGACGCTGCAATGGAGAAGCTGAAGAAGCAGGGCGTTGTTCCTATTATCACTGACGAAAGTTTCCCGTGGTTTTATCTCTACTTAGGAGCATACTGGTGGTATCAGATGAGCGGCCTCGAGAGGATCATGCAGAATTGCTACGGGGAAACCAAATTCGTAGACGATAAGGGCTATATGGATTCCCTCGCTTACTACAATGCATTGTACAAAAAGGGATTCGTGAACAAGGATGCGCTCACCTCCGCGGATTCCTGGAACAAGTTCCTGCAAGGAAAAGCGGCGATGATGCCGCAGGTTTCGAGTGTAATCAACGATGCAATCGCTGCATTGGGGGCGGAGAATGTCGGAATCATGCTTCCGCCTGATCTGATCCCCGATGGCAAAGTGCAGAACTCCACGATCGGGGGGCCTGGTCAGTGTTTGGTGGTGTCCAAGAACAGCAAGCATCCGGATGTAGCTGTGAAACTCCTCTCTTTCTTGAGCTCCAAGGCAGAGGTGCTCGAATTCCAGAAAGTGCAGTCCAAGGTTCCCGTGAGGACGGATGTGACGGCTCAGGAGTTGGGGTGGAAAGAAGGCTCCATCCCGATAAAACTGCAGGAATGGAGCAAGCGGTACATCTATTTCATAGCTAACTGCCTGACGCCGAACGTCGTCGACGACTTCTATAAGCTCACTCCTCTTACACTGACGGGCAAGATGACCCCAAGACAGCTCGGCGAAGAACTTGACAAGAAAGTAGCAAAGACAAAACAATAATCCGAAGGAACGGATGCCCCGAGCAGGGACTCCGTTCCTTCTTTGGAAACGGAACATTGCCATGGCCGAAGAAACGCGGAGCAGGCTGAAAAGAAAAAAAACATATCAGGCCTTGCTTTCGATCCTGCCTGTCGTCCTCATTCTGATTCTCGTGCGCGCTTATCCCATAGGTGCAGCGTTTGTTAAAAGTTTTACGAACTGGGACGGCCTCTATAAGAACGATTGGGTCGGTTTTTCCAACTACATCAATCTCATAAAAGACGGACCGTTCTGGATGCTACTCAGGAACAACTTCATCCTCCTCATCAATGTGCCGCTGCAGGTGTTCTTCGGCCTCGTAGTGGGACTTCTTCTGTACGAGAAAGTCAAAGGCTGGCGTTTTTTCCGATCGCTGTACTACATACCACAGATCATTTCGGCGGTGATCATCGGCTACCTGTTCCGCGTGCTGTTCGGATACGAGGGGCCGGTGAATATTCTGCTCAAAGCAGTGGGATTGGAATCCTTAGCCATAGAATGGATGGGGAATAGCGCTTCCGCGTTGGGCGTCATTATTTTTTGCCTAGTTTGGTTCAGCATAGGATGGCAGGCCATAGTCATTCTCGGTGGACTTTCTTCCATACCGAACTCCGTGTTCGAGGCTGCCAGGCTCGACGGTGCGAACTTTTGGCAGCGGACTTTCAAGATCGCCGTGCCAATGCTTGTGCGGGTCATAGAATACGCCGTCATTATGTCGGGTGTGTGGACGTTCACAGGGCTCTTCCCTTTCATCTATTCCATGACGAAAGGCGGCCCGGGATACGAAACCACAACGCTCGACTATATGGTGTACGTGAAATCCTTCGTAACCGGCGTTGATTTGGGAGAGGCATGCGCAATAGCAGTGGTGCTCCTCGTCATTATTCTCCTGCTCACCCTCGTTGAAATGAAAGTAGCGAACAGATCGGACGATTGGAGCGACTGACGTATGAAAACAGTATCCCTGCGCGAACGGATTCCAAGGACAGCCGTTTTCATTGTCCTCCTCGTGCTCGCAGTTTCATTCGTGTATCCGCTTTTCTATATGCTCATCAATTCCCTTAAAACCAGGGCCGGATACGGGATGGATCCGTTCGGGCTTCCGAAAGAAGCGCTTCAAGTGCAAAATTACCTGACTATGATCAGTCAGTTCAAGATTCTCGCGTTGTTCCGCAACACGTTCATAGTGTGCATCGCCACCCTCGTGCTGCTCATCCTGTTTGGAGTAATCGCGAGCTATGCGTTCGCAAAACTCAAATTCCGCGGACAGCGGAAACTCTACCTCGCTATAATAATGACCATATTTATTCCGGCTCAGGTGACCATGATACCTATGTATGTCATGTTCTCGAAGATGAGCCTCGTCAACAATTTCCTTTCCGTTATCCTCGCATACCTTGCGGCATTTCTGCCCGAGGCTATCATGCTGATGACTGCGAATTTCAGATCCATACCGAACGAGCTGATAGAAGCGAGCGAGATAGACGGGTGTAGGTATCTTCAGATCATCCAGCACGTGATCATACCCGTAGGAAGGCCTGCTATTTTTCTTACTATCATTTTCTATTTCATCATCATGTGGAACGATCTATTCACTCCCATGATTTTGCTGCAGAAGATGGATGTGCGTACGGTGACGGTTGCGCTCGCCACGCTCATTGCGCGATATACGGGCGATCCACCCTTCCAATTCGCAGGACTCATGTTGAGCGCCATACCAGCTCTCCTTGTGTATATCGTGTTTCAACGCTACATAATAAGCGGACTTACGGTCGGTGCCATCAAATAAGGACGGAAAAGGAGCTGTATCATGGGTATTGCTAGAGCGGCCTTCGTGTGTTTCGGCGAGGTGAATACGCCGAAAGAGATCATTCTAAGGAAATCCCGCGCTGCGAAGCTCAAGCTCGAAGAGAAAGGGCTTGACCTCATCGCGGTCGATTATGTGAGCGACGACCCCGAAGGTAGGGATGTCGCTTTTGCTCTCGATGCGCTCGCTGGACAGGACTTCGATCTGCTCATCGTATGTATAGCAGGATGGATTCCGAGTCATGCGGTCATAAGCGTTATACGGGATTATAGACATAAACCTATGGTGCTCTGGGGACTCTGCGGGTGGACGGAAGGAGTAAGGCTCGTGACCACTGCGGATCAGGCTGGAACCTCTGCGCTCAGAAAACCCATGGAGGATATGGGGTTCAGGTTCCTGTATGTGTACGATACGGTAGGCGGATCTGGAAGCGTCGGACGCATCGTGGACTATGCGAAGGCAGCCCGTGCAGCCGCTCTGCTCTGCAAGGCCAGGGTGGGGATGATGGGGTACCGGGACATGAATCTCTACGGAACGCTCCACGACGGGATATCTCTGCGGGGGAAATTGGGCGTGGAAATCGAGTGTTTCGAAATGCTCGACATGGTACAAAGGAAGGAGAAGATCGGTTCGGACGACATAACCCGCATCCGGGAGAGGATCTATGCGCGGTGGAAATTTGTGAAGCCCCCTGATCCGGAAACGCTTGACCGGGGCATCGCTTACTACCTCGCGCTCGCGTCGAAAATCCGCGAGCGGAACTATCTTGCTGTTTCGCTCTTGGACGTGGACGGCATGAAAAAGCTCCTCAATTTCCCTCCTGCCATGATATTCATGCTCCTCGATCAGGAACTCGGTGTCTGCACTATTCCGGAAAACGACTGCCTTGGGTCTGTGACCCAACTCATGGTCAGATTCGTCACAGGCCAGGTTGCCGCGTACCTCGAGTTCTACGAGTTCATGGAGGACAGAGTGCTCATGGGAGTACCCGACTTCATTCCTGCAGAAACCACAGACGGGCAGGTGACCGTCGTACCGAGCAAATTCGGGCAGCTCGGAGAGGGCATTCTGAACGTATCGAAGATGAAGACGGGAAACGTGACGCTCTGCAGGCTCACGTATTCCGGAGGCGGATATGCCCTGCACATGACAACTGGAAAGGCGGAGACGCCCAGGAAGTGGGAAGAAGCGGGTTGGTCCCAGCCTGCACCTCAGCTTCCCGGCCTCGAGGTGCTGCTCGATGAGCCGGTGGAACGGTTCGCTGCACATGTTATGAGCCAGCACTACATCGTTTCCTATGGCGATTGTACAAACGCCATGAAATACTTGTGCGGTATCCTCGATATACCTATAATCGACTGATATGGTACAGCACATCGTTTCGGTGGATATTGGCACCACGAATATAAAAGCCGGAGTGTTCACTGCGGATATGAAAGCCCTTTCATTCGCTTCCTCGAGAGTGGAATATCAAAGGGAAGGGCATTTCATCGAATTCGACCCTGAAGCTTACTGGCTCTCGATCAAGAAGACCATAGCGAAAGCCATAGAAGCTTCCGCAGTGAGCCCGAAGAGTATCCTATCCATCGGCCTCACAGGACAAGGGGAATCGTTCGTGATCCTCGGCAAGACCATGGAGCCTCTTCGGAACGGCATCTCGTGGATGGACGACAGGTCGGGCGAGGAAGCGGAAATGCTTAAGTCGGCCTTCCCATTTCCCGGTTCGTACGAAGTGACGGGTATTCCGGAAATCATCCCTACCTGGACGATCACAAAACTGCTCTGGATAAAGCGGCACGAACCCGAAGTATTCGCACGGATCGCCAAAGTCCTTCTCATAAAAGACTTCGTAGTCTACAAACTAACCGGTTCTTTTCTCGGCGAGTATTCGACACATAACTTCTCCTGCTACCTCGATATAACGAAAAAAGATTTCTGGACCGACATACTCGACTACGTGGGAATACAGAGAGACTGCCTGCCGCAGCTCATGAATCCCGGCGAGACTGCAGGAACCGTGCTGCCGGGCTTGGGCGCCGAGCTCGGCTTCTCCTCCGGGGTTACGGTGAACATCGGGGGGCTCGACCACTACTGCGGTATGATCGGAACAGGCAACATAAAGCCCGGGATCTTGAGCGATTCCACGGGAACGGTACTCGCGCTCAATACCATGGTTCCCGAACCCCTTATAAACGAATTCAGAATCCCCTGCCATTGTGGAGTCGTGCGCGACACGTATGTGCTCATGCCTATTTGCGAGAGCGGGGGAGTCTGCCTCGAATGGTTCGCAAAAGACATTCTCGGTCTCGATGATTTTTCCCTTATAGATAAAGCGATCGAAACCTCTTACGGGAAGAAGAACGATGTCATATTCCTTCCCTATATAAACGGTACCAATTCTCCTGAGTTCAACAGCAACGCGAGCGGTGTATTCTTCGGCTTAAGGTCCAAGCATACGAAATACGATCTCGCCAGGGCGGTCATGGAAGGAGTGGGCTTCATCATGAGGAAGAATTTGGAGGTCCTCGCTGCCCTCGGCATAAATCCGGAAAGGATCATTTCTACGGGCGGGGGAGCGAAATCCGCAGTATGGAACCGAATGAAAGCGGATATAACCGGAAAGAAGATCGCGGTGCCTGCTCAGAAGGAAGCAGGCATACTCGGTGCAGCTATGCTCGCAGCAGTTTCGCACAACGTATTCGGAAGCATAGAGGAAGCTGCGGAGAAAGCCGTCACGATCAAATCGGAAGTGGTTCCGGACGGGTCGGGCCGCTACGATGCAGCCTACCGCAAATTCGTGGAGCTCTACACCAGGCTCGAACCCGTGTTCGACATGAAATGAGTCACCCTCCGAGCACCCATTCGAGCCCGAGCTCTCGGAGCTTTATCGGCGTCGGGTTGCCGGTCTGTGGGTCCCACCCGTTCAACCTGTAGTACTCGTCCCTGCATTGCAGGAATTTCTGCTTATCTATTCGCCTCCCTTTTCCCGGTCCTTCGTCTAAGAGCGGGTCGTCGAAAAGCCGCTGAGGCAGCATATCGTCCTTGCTCGTGAAGCCTTCTCTTGCGTTGAACGCCCGCATCATGTTCACTCTGCGTTCTCCCATGAGCATGAGCTCGAACATGGTATAGTGCCACCCCGTGGCTGCGTTGAGCGTTTCTATCAGCTCTTCGAAGTTGAACATGCCCCACGTATTGAAACAGAACTGGCACACGGAAAGGGAGTCCAGAGCGCTTACGAAACGCTGGGAATAAGCGAGGAGGAGGCTCTTTTCGAAGCAAAGTTCTCCAGGATTGGGTACGGAGTCGTAGAACCCGAAGCCTTTGAGAATTTCGCCTGGCATCGCGAGCGCAGGGTCGTGTTCGCTCGACACGTGGTCCGGCCCGAAGGGGTTTACTGCGTATACGAGAGACATGACGCTTTTTGCAGTGGGCATGTGAGCAGGAAATTCTTTTCCCTTCACGTGGACCGCTATGCGTTCCGCTGCCGGCCCAAGTTTCTTCGCAAGCCGTGCGGTGCCTTCCGCAAGCTCGCTCCCGAAGCCTTCCCGTTTTCCCGTCATCTCTGCGAGGCGCACGAGAGCTGCGCCATCTCCGAACCGAGCTTCCACTCCGCCCATCATATCCTTCGTCAGTATGCCTTTCTCGAAGCATTCCATGGCGAATCCGATGACTCCTCCTAAGGATATGGTGTCCATGCAGTACTTACTCGCCAGTTCGTTCGCTTTCGCAATGGCATTGAGGTCGCTCACGAAGCAATTGGGTCCGCACATGCCGAGGGTTTCATATTCCGGCCCTCCGTACCTCGCGTCTAGTGGCCACGGTGCAGCGATGCCGGATTTTACATCCCGCTTGCAACTCTGAACGCAGGCCCAACAGGTTCCGGGTTTATCCATCATGGTTTCG
>CAZWAS010000101.1:11421-12044 GCA_964631915.1 uncultured Spirochaetales bacterium
ATACGTCTCCGCAGACACTTTGTCGCGTTCCTCGAAGGTTCCCATGGTCCAGTTCCTGGTGGGCAGTCCACCGAGGTCGCTGTTCCACGTGACGTTAAGGTTCGTTCCATAGGTCCTGAACGTATTCCAGAACCCTTCTTCCTGCACCCGCAATGCTCCTTTCCTTGCCATGGCTTTGATCGCTTCAGCGTCATAGAATTCCGGTTTACCTGTTCCTCTAACCGCGATCGCCTTAAGATTCTTCGAGCCCATAACCGCCCCGAACCCTGACCTGCCGTTGAAATGCTTAAGGTCGTTAGTTATACCCGCGAATCTGACGAGGCGTTCTCCTGCAGGCCCTATTTGGGCGACGCGTATGCGTTCGTCTCTCAGGTCGCGGCGTATGGCGTCCTGCGCATCTCCCGTAAACATTCCCCAGATATGCGAAGCGTCTTTGAGCTCGTATACTCCGTCGTGAATCCACAGGTACACGGGAGTTTTCGCTTTTCCCTTGATCACTATGGCGTCGAATCCTGCGAACTTGAGCTCGGGTCCCCAGAATCCTCCTCCTTCGCTGCTCGCTATGCCGCCTGTAAGCGGAGATTTGGAAGTGACGCAGTGCCGCGCGTTGCCGCTTATCGGAG
>CAZWAS010000101.1:12054-15016 GCA_964631915.1 uncultured Spirochaetales bacterium
CCGACCAGCGGAGAAATGGCGAATACGAGGACGTTTTCCGGAGAAAACGGATCGATCTTTGCCCGCATCTCCGTAAGCAGATAGTACGCACCCAGGGAGGCTCCCCCTATGTATTTCCTGTAGAACAGCTCCTCCGGTTTTTCTTCCTTGAATGTTCCTGTGGATAGATCCACATGGAGAATTGTGCCTGCTATTCCTTTCATACCTTTCCTCCTGATATCAGAATCCTGCAGCTGCCTGCATGAGCTTTTCTTGAGTCGCTTCGCTTCTGAAAAACTGCCCCGTTATGGTCCCTTCGTGAATCACGATGACTCTGTCGCACATACCGAGTATTTCCATGAGCTCCGAAGATATGAATATCACTGCTACGCCTTCTTCCGCGAGCTGTTCTATGATCTGATAGATCTCCGCTTTGGCTCCCACATCGATGCCGCGGGTGGGTTCGTCGAAAATGATTAGTTTCGGTTTTGTGGCGAGCCATTTCGCTATAACCACTTTCTGCTGATTGCCTCCGCTGAAGTCGCTCGCAGACCGATTCGGTAGCGGAGGCCGTATGGAAAGCTTCTCTATGTAGCTTTCGACGAGGTTTTTTTTCTTTTTCTTGATCACTGTTCCCGCCTTCGCCACGAGCTTCAGACTTGGAAGGCATACGTTGTCCGCCATGGTCATCTGGAGCACGAGGCCTTCCTTTTTCCTGTCTTCGGGTATGAGCGCTATGCCATGATTTTTCGCATCCTGCACATTCGAAAAACGGACAGACTGTCCTTCGAGTAAAAATTCCCCGGAATCGAATTCGAGGGAGCTGAAGATCGCCTTCATAATCTCCGTACGGCCAGATCCGACAAGGCCGTAGAATCCGAGAATTTCGCCGCTGCGGAGCTCGAAACGTATATCCCTGAAATTGCCTGCGCTCGAGAGATTCTTCACTTCGAACACCTTCTCTCCCGGAACCGATTTTCGTGCGGGGAAATAATCATTCAGCACTCTTCCTACCATGTGTTTTACGAGATCGTCCTTGGTGATCTGTTTTGTTCCGTTGTCCAGGGTGCAGACCAATTCTCCGTCGCGCAACACCGTTATTCTGTCGCTCAGCTTCAGAACTTCGTCGAGCCTGTGGGAGATGAACACAATGGAAATGCCTCCCTGCTTCAGGCCGTCTATGATCTGGAAAAGCGCTTCAGATTCTTTCTGGCTCAGCACCGATGTCGGCTCGTCCATGACGAGTATTTCCGCCTTGTTGAACAGCGCCTTGCCGATCTCCACCATCTGCTGCTGCGCTACGCTCAATTTCTTCACCAGACTCAGGCAGTCGAGGTCTTTGAGTCCGAGCCTCGACAGGATGGAACACGCTGCTTCCGCCATTGCCTTTCTGTTGAGGTTCTTCATCGCTCCTTTCACCATTTCTTTTCCCAGAAAAATATTCTCCGCAACGCTCAACGTCGGCACGAGATTGAACTCCTGGTAGATGATGCTGATTTTCTGTTTCAGCGAATCCTTGGGAGTATGGATGTGCACCAGCTTGCCGCCTATTTCTATGCTCCCCTGGTCGGGCAGGTACGCACCGCCCAGAATCTTCATGAGCGTGCTTTTTCCCGCTCCGTTTTCCCCCACCAGCGCATGGAGTTCGCCTCGTTTCAGATCGAAATCCACCCCTTTCAGCGCTACGACTCCGGGAAAGGCTTTCGTTATTCCTTTCATGCGCAATACGTGTTCTTCTGCCATGGTGTTCTCCTCTGATAGAATCTGCTGTGTTTCACTTTCGCCGCACATGGGTGAGGGCATCGAGCCCGCATACCGCTATGATGATGACTCCCGCCACTATGGTCTGCCAGTACATGCTCACGTTGAGCAAAACGAGACCGTTGGCAATGACCCCCAGAAGCAGAGCGCCGAGGAGCGTGCCTATGACGGTGCCTTCGCCTCCCGCAAGACTCGTTCCCCCTATGATCGTAGCCGCAATAGAGTCGAGATCGAAGTTGAGGCCGGAGTTCGGGTTCCCTGCGTTGACCCTTCCGACCATGACCACGCCTGCAAGTCCTGCGAGAATGCCCGCGAGCGTGTAAATATATATTTTATTCCTGCTGATGTTGATTCCCGAAAGCCGCGCAGCAGTCTCGTTCCCGCCGATGGCTTTTGTGTGGTTGCCGAACACGGTTTTTATGAGGATGTACGCTCCCAGCAGCATGAGGATGGTGGGAACCGGGATGGGGCCTAGATATCCGTTGCCAAGCCATATAATGAACGGAGTCCGCGTGGGTATCGGATATCCCCTGGTCACCACATACATGATGCCACGCGCTATTTTCGCCATGCCAAGCGTGACTATGAAGGGCGGAAGCCGCAGCTTCGTGATGATGATGCCGTTCGACCAACCTATGAACGCGCTGCTCGCCACTCCGATGAGGATCGCCGCATAGGGATTCAACCCTTCCTGAATGAAGAACGCGAGCAAGACTCCGGAAAGCCCGAGGTTGAACCCTACTGAGAGGTCTATTCCCCCGGAAACCATGACCAGGGTCTGGCCCACTGCCACTATGGTTACAAGGCTCACCTGTTTCAGGATATTGAACAGGTTTTCGGACGTGAAGAATGTACTAGGTTTGGCGACGGAAAGCACTATGAGCAGGAAGAGAATGAGTATGAAAAGGCCGCTCTCCCTGTATTGAAAGATATTTTTGATTATGCGTTTTGCCGACGAAGCGGGTTTTTCTTGCCGGTGCGCGGCTGTATCGGTTTGCATTGTTCCTCCTCATCATACTCCCAGAAAGCGCGCACGAAGCGCGCTTTCTGTCGATGCATCCAGTTATTTTTTCTTGTTTTTGTCGAAGTAGTATTCCCACGGCGGATCGTTGGTGTACGAATCCACGTTTTTCGCCGTTATTTCGACCGTACCTGTATCGTCGTAATTGACGACCGGCCGACCTTCTATGATGTCCAGAAGCCTGTCTACGATCTTCGGGCC
>CAZWAS010000102.1:0-10068 GCA_964631915.1 uncultured Spirochaetales bacterium
TGTGCTTTGCTTCCGTTTTTTTTTTTTTTTTGAGGAGGCAGAAGCATAAAGGGATTTCTCACCATTCAGAAACTGCCAGGCCGCCTGCCTTCCGACTTCATGGATATGGTTTCCCCTGCTGGGGCTCTGGTGAATATGGGGGTACTCGGGCTTGCTGCCTGGGCTTATGTGATGACAGTCGGAGGGGCTCTGAACGGTCCTGTGCTTGGCGGCATACTTACTATCATCGGTTTCGCCTCGTTCGGAAAGAATCTGCGCAATACCTGGCCGGTGGTGCTCGGAGTCGTAGCTGCTACCCTGGTGTTCGGCAAGGAGCTAGATTCCCCCGGCCCCCTGTTGGCTGCCTTGTTTTGTACGACCCTCGCACCTTTGGCAGGCGAATTCGGCTTCGGAGTAGGCATTGTCGCAGGGTTCATACATCTTGTGATGGTGGAACGCACAGGAGCATGGCACGGTGGGATGAATCTGTACAACAACGGGTTCGCGGGAGGGCTTACTGCAACCCTCTTTGTGGCTGTCATAGAATGGTACAGAGCCAACCGGCCGAAAACAAAGCCCAAAAAAGATAAACCGCAGCAGAAAGCCGGCAGAGAATGGCGCAAAGGAGTGTGATATGCAGAAAAAGGAATTTCTTATGCATCTTATCGGGGAGATGGCTCATTTCTTTCTTGAAAGCAATCCTTCGAAAATGGTCATTTCCCTGCATCAGGAGGCGGACGGCCTCCATTTCGCCCTGTTCGACGATCACGAACGTACCGATGAGGAGTTAGCCCTTGTGCGTTCGGCCTTGAACAACAGCCGCAGGCCGGAGTTGGCTGGCTACTACGGAAACATGACCGGATTCGATTTCCTCGGGGGCCCCCGTCTGGACTTGGTGGGGTGGCAGATAAAGCACGCGGACGTGGGTCGTATCGATCAAGGCACTAGGATCGATCTCTGGCTGGGAGGGGATGAATTCGATCCTACGAATTTCACTATACCGGAGATCTGATGCGGATCGTTTCCGTATGCAGGCGAAGCCCTGCGCGAATATGATAGTATTATGCGCAATTATGCGCTATTTTCCATTGGTATGTTGACATGTGCACCATTCGAGCATATAGTGATCGAGAAAATCGATAAGGAGCAAACCATGAGTGGTATATCTTTGTGGACAAAGACGATGTTCGGAACCGAAAAACCGATCATAGCCATGTGCCATCTGCATGCCTTACCCGGCGACCCCGATTACGATGCGGAAAAGGGCATGGCATGGGTGATAGAAAAAGGCTTAGCCGATCTGACCGCACTTCAGGAAGGCGGTGTGGACGGGGTGATGTTTTCGAACGAATTCAGCCTTCCCTATGTCACGAAAACGGAACCGATCACTGCAATTTCGATGGCTCGAGTCATTGGAGAACTGAAGCGCCACATCACGGTGCCGTTCGGAGTGAATGTGTTGTGGGACCCCGTGGCGTCCATAGAGCTCGCTGTGGCGACAGGGGCCCTTTTTGTCCGCGAAATATTCACCGGCGTATACGCCAGCGATTTCGGCATATGGAACACGAACTGTGGAGAGGTGGTGAGACGGCAGCATGCTTTGGGCGGCCAGCACATAAAGCTTCTGTTCAACATCGTTCCGGAAGCTGCCAAATACCTGGCGGACAGAGATGTGGCGGACATAGCCCGTTCCACGGTGTTCAATACCAAACCCGATGCCTTGTGCGTATCCGGCCTCATAGCAGGCGCCGCGACTTCCTCCGCAGTGTTGAAGCGGGTGAAAGACGCTGTGCCCGAGACCATCGTGTTCGCGAACACCGGCGTGAAGATTGCTAATGTGGAAGAACAGCTCGCCTGTGCGGACGGGGCAGTGGTGGGAACTGCATTCAAGAAAGACGGCTATATATGGAACGATGTGGACAAAAGTCGCGTGCGTGCGTTCATGGAACAGGTGAAGAAGTGCCGCACCTGAACGGGTCGGCTGAAAAGATGCGGTTTTTCCCGGACGATGGGGGATGATGATGGATAGCAGATGGAAACGGCTTGCCGATATTCTCGTGGGTTACTCGGTCGAAGTTCAGGCAGGAGAACGGGTCATGATCGCCATGAGCGAGATCGAAACATTCCCCCTGTGCAAGGCGGTGTACGAAGCATGCATAAAGGCGGGAGCCTATCCCCAAGTGCAGTTTCTTTCCGAATCCCTCCGCCACCTCGTGATGAAGCATGGCAGCAGCGAACAGATAGGGTGGGTGCCGGAACTGGAAGCCTACGGTATGGAGTGGGCGGATGTATACATAGGCCTGAGGGGAGCGCATAACTTGTACGAGCACGAGGATATCCCTTCGGAAACCCTTGCGCTGAACCAGAAGGCTATGGGTAAAGTTGCCTCTCTACGCTGGGAGAAAACCAGATGGGTGCTTGTGCGCGTTCCGAACGAATCCTTTGCACAACAGGCCCATACGGATATCGACACGATGATGGATATGTTCTTTTCGGCCTGCTTCGTGGACTGGAAGGAATATTCGGCGCATCTGCACCGCATAGCGGAGCTTTTGAGCACAGGATCCGAGATCCGTATAGTCGCTGAAAACACGGATTTGAGGTTCTCCGTGGCAGGTAGAACATGGATAGCTGCAGACGGCAGGATCAATATGCCGGACGGCGAAATATTCACCGCTCCGGTGACCGAAACGCTGCATGGCGCAATAGCATTCGAATTCCCGGCCGTGTTCGGCGGAAGACTGATCCCCGGCATACGTTTACGGTGGGACAGAGGCAGACTCGTCGAAGCGAGTGCCTCCGCGAATGAGGAGTTCCTGCGCGAGATCGTATCCGCTGATCGGGGGGCAAGCCTTCTGGGCGAGTTCGCTTTCGGCATGAACAAGGGCATTTCTCTGTTCTGCAGGGACATCCTGCTCGACGAAAAAATCGGAGGCACGGTTCATGTGGCGCTCGGTCGCGCATATCCCGAGTGCGGGGGAACGAACGCTTCCGCCATACACCTGGACATCATCAAGGACACGCGGAAAAACGGATCGGTGTACCTGGACGATCGGGTGATTTTTAAAAACGGTGAGTTCACGGTATGAGAGGTGTCGGGAACTCCGAACGGATCTGAGATGATGGGAATGGAAAAAAAACAGTATCTGCTCGGCATCGATGCAGGAACCTACGAGTCGAAAGGGGTGCTTGTGGGGCTCGATGGAACCGTTGCCGTGCATGCTTCCGTTCCTCACACGGTGAGCATGCCTTCTCCTGGCTGGGCAGAACACGACGGCGAGGGAGTCTGGTGGAAAGACTGTGTCGCGTTATGCTCTATGCTATTCCGGAAAAGCGGAATTGCTCCCGAATCCGTGCTCGGCGTAGGCGTAAGTGCAATAGCTCCCTGCGTGTTACCCCTCGACGGGTCGGGTAATCCTTTGCGGCCCGGTATACTCTACGGCATAGATACACGCGCCTCCGAGGAGATCCGGTGGATCGAGTCCCTGTTCGGCAGAGACAGGATATTCGAACACAGCGGATTCGATCTCAGCTCCCAACACACGGGCCCCAAAATCCTCTGGATTAAAAGACACGAGCCGGATCTATGGAAAAAAACCGAGATGATTCTCTCAGGGAGCAGCTATCTCGCGTTCAGGCTGACGGGTGAGTATTCCATAGACCAGTATACGGCGACTGCGTACGCCCCCATGTACGATCCTGAACGGATGCGCTGGTCGGAAACCATGTCCGATCCTATCGTTCCCGTGAGCAAGCTGCCCCGCATTGTCTGGCCCTGCGAGGTGGTGGGGAGGGTGACTGCGCGGGCATCTGCGGAGACCGGCCTCGCAGCGGGCACCCCCGTCATAGCCGGCACCGCGGATGCCGCTTCCGAAGCGGTGAGCGCAGGCTTGTCGAAACCGGGCGATCTCATGATCATGTACGGCAGCTCGATTTTTATCATCCTTCAGACTAAAACCAGAATAACGTCGAGGACGCTATGGGGAGTTCCCTTTCTCGAACACGGAACCTTCGCAGTCACCGGAGGCATGACGTCTGCCGGAAGCCTCACCAGATGGTTTCGTGACGAGTTCGCTCAGGAAGAGCTCCGTGCGGAGAAGGCGGGCGGAGAAAACGCGTATGCGGCTTTGTCACGGCTTGCAGGAACGAGTGTTCCCGGCTCGCACGGTCTTGTCGTGCTGCCCTATTTTTACGGAGAGAGGACGCCCATACACGATCCGGATGCGCGCGGCGTCGTGTTCGGCCTGACGCTGAAGCATTCGCGGGCTGACGTGTACAGGGCTCTGCTCGAGTCCATCGGATACGGCATCCGCCATATAGTCGAAGAGGTCGGGAAGGAGAACGAGCCGCCTAAACGGATCCTGGCTGTGGGCGGGGGAGTCAACAATCCACTTCTTCTCACTATCGTATCGGACATAACGGGACTGGAACAAACAGTCCCCCTCTGCCGCCTTGGCGCTTGCTATGGGGATGCTTTCATGGCAGGGGTCGGTATCGGCCTGTTTAAAGGGCTCTCCGATATCGGCCAATGGGTCCGCGCGGAGAAAATAATCCCTTCCGATCCCGGACGGCATTCGGAATATCGCGACTATTATTCGCTGTACCGCGATCTGTATGCGAACACCGCGGAGCTCATGCACAGAATAAGCGGCCTTCAGCGGAACGTCATGCGAGAATGAGATTTATGCCCACATCCCTGATCGCGGCGATGTTTTCTTCGTCGAGATTCCTGTTCGTTACGATGATGTGTATGCGGGATATGTCGCATATTTTATAGAGCGTATTCTTGTTGAACTTCGTGCTGTCCGCAAGAAGGATGATCTGCTTCGCGGTCTGAATGATTTTCTTTTTCACCCCGACCTCGAATTCCGATGCATTGGTAAGGCCGTGCTTCACGCTTATCGAATCCACGGACATGAACGCCTTATCCGCATAGAACTGCCCGAGATGCTCCAGCGCCGTGTTCCCTCCGACCGTGTAGTATCCAGGACGGATTAAGCCCCCTATCATGCTCGACTCCATGTCTTCGTACTTGCCTAGTTCCTCAGCGATCTTTATGTCCGTGGTGATGGCGCGGATCCTTTTCTTGGTTCCCAGGAGCTCTGCAAAATAGAGGCAAGTGGTTCCGGAATCTATGATGATGCTATCCCCTTCCTGCACAAGTTCGATGGCTTTTTTCGCGATGTTTTTTTTCAGTTCACGGTTCAGATCGACTTTCAGTTCGAACATGAATTCGAGTTTTTTCTTGTCCACATCGAGGAGAATTCCCCCGTGCACCCGCTCTATGTTCTTGTACTTGGGAAGGGAGAGCATATAGCTTAAGTCCCTCCGCACCGAAGATTGGGACACATTGAACACCTTTGCTAGGTATACGATGGAGATATTACCTTTTTCTTCCAAAATCCGACTGATTTTCTCGATGCGTTCGATGCGTTTCACTAGTACCTCGACACTTGATCGGCTGCTCTCATTCCTGTATTCCTTTTCGTTCCGAATGTCAATCGCCGGGGGTGTCAGGTGATGCAAGCCGTTCTATCTCCAGAACCACCTTGACACTTCCTATCTGATAGCATTATGCTTTCAATATGAAAGCACTTCATATCAGAGATGTGGATGAACTGGTAATCCGCCGCATCGCAAAGCTGGCACGCTTCCACAAGCGATCCATGCAAGCAGAGCTCCGGGTTATTCTGGAAGAGGCTGCGGCCCGTGCCAAAGTCCTGGAAAACGATGAAGAGGATGAACTGATCTTCGTTGCCGCAGATCCGGGAAACGGATACGGAAGGGAAGAACTGTATGGCGATGACGCGCGGTGAGCTGGTCATGGTGGATACTAATGTGCTGCTGGCTGCCACCAATACTGCCCGGACCGATCACGAATCGTCGAAGCGCGTCTTTTCACGTGCCCTCGAAGCGGGCATCCACCTGGCAACCTGCGGCCAGATACTGAGGGAATACCTAGTCGTCGCCAGCCGGCCGGTCGCGGTCAACGGCCTGGGTTTGGGCATTGCAGATGCTCTGAAAAACCTGGCCTGGTTCCGCAAGCGCCTCGTCTATTTTGAAGAACCGGCAGCGGTTCACTATAGGCTGGTCGCTCTGACGGAATCCTCAGGCATCACCGGCAAGCGCATCCACGACGCCAACATCGTCGCTTTGATGCAATGCTCAGGCATATATCATCTCCTTACCACTAACCCCGAAGACTTCGTATCTTTTTCCGGCATTGCTGTGCTTGCCCCGGGGGAATTCTGACAGCCGGCTGCTCACGGGTCGGGTGTGTCTGGTTCTTTCCGTAAACAACGCCGGGGAATCCGGAAGAAGCGCCTCAGCGCCAGGGATTCTCGATTGAAACGCCTGTTTCTTCGAAGTCGGAGATATTGCGGGTTACAAGATACAGGCCGCCGGCCAGAGCCGTTGCTGCCAGCACGCCTTCAACCACATAAAGATGCCTGCCCGCTTTTTGGAATCGGGCCGAGAGGCAACCCCATATGTCGCATATCTCCCTATCGATTGACAGTATGCGGCTCGGAACCGTGCCCAAAGGTCTTTTTCGAGCCAAAGCACGCGCGACTCTTTCCTCTTGCCTTCGCCGAGCATTTCGACGCCTTTCCGCAGCTCGTCCAAGGTCAACACACTGAGAAAAAGCCGATCGTCGTCCGCGGTACGTATCCATTCCGCCAAGCCGAGATTCAGATTGATCACGTTAACGGCGATCCTGCTCGACTTCGGTGTGTCGAAGAGGCGGATTCCGCTGCTCCGATGAATCAAGTTTCCCAGGACGGTTCGCATAGGGGGTATGAGGAAAGAATGGTAGCCTTTCTTCGAATCTCACAAAGCAGCCGATCAGACTTTCTTCGATTCTTTCGGCGTTCTCTGCGGTTCAACCTTATTTCCCTTGCCTTTTCTCCTCGTGTCGGACAACGTTCTTCGCATCATCCTTCAGCGCCTCGTAGGTCTTCGCATACTGATCGATGTAGAAAACGTACGCCTCCGTCGCCTTGGGGTCCGGTTCCACGACAGTCCTAATCCGCACCATGTTCTCCGCAGCCTCGGCGATAGAGCTGTAGATGCCTGCTCCGACCGCAGCGAGTATCGCGCTGCCTAACACTACTGCCTGCTGTTCTTCGGTTATGACGATTTCCCTGCCTGTTACGTCCGCATGGATCTGCATCCACAGCCTGCTCTTGGTCGCGCCTCCGCACGCTATGAGTTTGCGGATGCTGACACCTTCCTGCTCCATGCGGCCGAGGATCACGGCGGTGCCGTAAGCTACTCCTTCGAGAATGGACCTGAACACATGATACGGGCTATGGTGCAGCGTGAGACCCCGTATAACTCCTCTGGATGTCGGATCGACCCAGGGCGTGCGATTCCCCTGCCAGTGTTCGAGCGTTATGAGCCCTTCCGACCCGGGCGGTATGCGTTCCGCCCCCTCGTTCAGAATATCGTACGTATCGAGTCCGCGCGAGGCTGCGATCTGTTCTATCGACGATGAGACAAAACCGTCTTTGAACCATTTCACCACGGATCCTGTGGATATCTGCCCGGCTTCCACTACATGGAGCCCGGGGAGCACCGCATCGGGGTACGTGCCGAAGAGTCCTGGGGCGTGAATTTCCTTGTCCAGAAGGCCGAGCTGAAGCTGTGACGAACCCGTGATGAGCGCGAGTGTTCCGGGGGTAAGGGCGTTCACGCCGAGAATCCCTATGAAAGCATCCGCCCCGCCTGCAGCCACAGGGGTTCCTGGTTTCAGCCCTGTCTTTTCCCCTACGGTTTTGGTTATGCGGCCTGCTATGGCGCCGAGGGACAGGACCGTCCCGGGGAGTTTTTGAAAAATATCTCCGAGCCCGATACGCTCGTACAGGTCCTTAGGCAGCCCTCCCTGTCTTGAGTTATAGAACCAGCGGACGGAGGTGGTATTGATATTCAGCGTTTTTTCTCCGGTGAGGGTGTACACGAGCCAGTCTGTCTGTTCGAACATCGTTGCTGTCTGCTCGTATATGCGGGGCTCGTGTTTCTTTATCCACAGCGCCTTGCAGGGAAACCATTCGGCTGATACATTTCCGAAACCCACGTACTTGAGGGCATCGACCTTTGTCGAAGCTACGAGTTCTGCCTCTTCGAATGAGCGCACATCCATCCATATGAGGGCATTGCGCAGGGGCCTCCCTTCTTTGTCGAGAAACACGACAGTGCAGCTCGTGCCGTCCACACTGATTCCAGTTATCTGTTCCGGCCGGATTTTGCTGTTCGCGATAGAGGCGCGGATGGCTTGATACAGACCTGCCTCCCATTCCTGAACCGATTGCTCGGCCCAGCCCGGAAACGGATGATGGTTTTTGTTTTCCGCAGAGCCGAAGCCCTTGCATATGCCCCGTTCGTCGAACACCGCGGCACGTATACTCTCGGTGCCTGCATCGATGCCAAGAACATAGCTACTCATCCGTATCCTCCTTTCACAGCCGGATACCAAGGCCGCCTATCCCTGGATCAGATTCTTCACGCTGTTTCTGATCACTAGGTCGCCTCCGATGAGAATCTTGCTCGGAGGCATGTTGGGGTCGCGTTCGATCCGGGTTATCATGAGCTGCATAGCGGTTCTTCCTATCCGCGTCTTGTTCACGAGCATGGTAGTCAGGGGCGGGTCCATCATGGAACTCATAGGAAGATCATCGAAACCGATGATGGAGATATCTTCGGGTATGCTGTAACCCGTTTCTTTCAGGGCTTTTATGCACCCGTACGCTATCTGATCGTTCGTTGCGAACAAGGCAGTGGGAAGCTTGCTCCTTTTTTTCAGGAGCCCGAGCATATCGGAATACGCTCCGTCGAATGTCGAATCCACGCAGAATACATAGTCTTCGACCATCGGGATATTGAAGTGTTTCAGGGCCCGTTTGAACCCTATGTCCCTGAGGCGGAAATTCTGTACTTCTATGGGGCTCTTGATGATTCCGATTTCGCGGTGGCCGTTTTGTACAAAATTTTCGATGATCTGATACACCGAATCCAGATTGTTCATGTCCACGAAATCGAAATTCAGATAATCGTAATAGCTGTCTATGATGACGATCGGGCAGTCGAGGCTTTGAAAAGCGGTTATGTCTTGCACATTCAGTTCCGTAGCCAGCACTATGACGCCCGAGCTGTGGGAGTCTTTCACATTCTGTATGATCTCGTCTATATCCTGTTTTCTGTACGCGATGATTTCGAGATTGTACGAGTTTTCCCTCGCTTCGTGGGCGAGCCCGTCTATGTAGTCCGCTATGAACACATCGTGAGACCTATTCACCGTATGGCCGTGTTTGGAAATTTTTAAAAATTTGACGATGCCTTTTATCTGTGCCCAGACATTCGGCGCTTTGGGCATCTCGTAATTCAAGTCCTGGGCTATTTTCAGAATTTTCTGCTTCGTGGATTCGCTCACTCCCGGCTTATTGTTCAGAACGAGCGATACAGTTGCAAGGGAAACATTGGCTTTATGTGCAATATCTTTAATTTTTATATTCATCTAAAATTTTAATCCAATTTTTAGTCGATAGATATTTACATATCCCATTTTATGCCACTTGTCAACAAAAACTGAAAAAAACTAGGGGGTTGATCGGATCAAACATCGTCATGTAGCGATAATCACAGGTATTTTCATAAAACCATTTAAATTTTTAAAAATTGTTTAAACATTTTCCTTGACAACTCGTTATTTCCGTGAAAAAATTAAACAAAATTTTAAGGAGGAGGAGACTGATGATGAAAGGCAAAAAACTTTTGTTTGCAGCACTCTTGTGCGTACTCGCTGTCGGATTCGTGTTCGCTGGCGGGAAGAAAGAAGAATCGGCTCAGCAAGCTGCTCCGGCAAAAGCAAAAGACAAACTGGAAATCGTTCTCGTTGTGAAGCTCGAGGGCGTTGCGTGGTTCGACAATACCAGGGTCGGCATCCAGAATTTCGCTGCGGACTATCCGGATGTGAATGCGTATCAGATCGGCGCGGACACTGCGGATCCCGCTGCGCAGGTAGCCCTCATAGAGGACCTCATAGCGAAGAAAGTAGACGCTATTCTCGTGGTTCCGAACGACCCCGAATCCCTT
>CAZWAS010000102.1:10101-13539 GCA_964631915.1 uncultured Spirochaetales bacterium
GGGAATCCTCACATTCACCCATGAAGCCTCCAATCAGCGTCAGGTGAGTTTCGATGTCGAAGCGTTCGACAACCTGGCATATGGAAGGCACATGATGGATGTCATGGCGAAGTGGATGGGTGAAGAGGGCAAATGGCAACCCTTCGTAGGCCACCTCACGTCGACGACGCACAACGAATGGGTGGACGGCGAAATAGCTCAAGCGAAGGAAAAGTATCCGAAGCTCGTCATGGCGACGGACAGAATCGAGGAACGGGAGAATCAGCAGGTTGCTTACGAGAAAGCGCTCGAGCTCCTAAAGAAGTATCCTGACATCAAGGCATTCATGGGAAGCGCCATGAGCACGGTTCCAGGTGCTGCAAAAGCCATCGAAGAGAAGGGCCTCATCGGAAAAGTCGCTGCATTCGGCACCTGTCTTCCCTCTGTCGCAGGCGACTACCTCGTGAGCGGTGCTGCCAAATCGATCCATTTCTGGGTTCCTGCAGACGCTGCGTACGTAACTGCTCTGGTCGCATACAAGATGCTGAAAGGCGAACAGATCACCGAAGGCATGGACCTGAAGCGACCTGGCTACAACAACATAACCATTAAAAAGAACAGCTCCGGAGTTCCGGTTATCTACGGGCAGGCCTGGGTCGATGTAAACAAAGACAATCTGAACCAGTGGAAGAATCCCGACGGGAAATTCAAGCTTTAAACGGTTCTCTATTCCCGTAAGAAATGAACACAAAGGCGGAAAAAGGAATTTTTCCGCCTTTGTCTATGCCGCTGTCTGTACTATAATTACTATCGAGTAAAGAGATGAATGAGATATTCTTGGAAGCAAAAAACATTTGCAAGGCTTTCGACGGCGTTCAGGCCCTGAACGATGTCGGGCTGACTATCCGGCGAGGGGAAACGCACTGTCTTGTCGGAGAGAACGGTTCGGGCAAATCGACGTTGATAAAAATCATAGGCGGCGTCATAGAGCCGGATTCGGGCGTTATAGAGCTCAACGGTAGACCGTATACCAGGTTGCGCGCTATAGATTCCATTCGGGAAGGAGTGCAGATCATATATCAAGATCTTTCGCTGTTTCCGAACCTGACGGTGGCGGAAAATATCTCGTTGAATCAGATGGTGGAGAGCAACGACCGCATCCTTAACTGGAAAACGATGAAAAGCGTTGCCGAGCACGCACTCGAAGAAATCGGAGAGAAGTGTAAGCTCACGGAACGGGTGGAAAATCTTTCCCTTTCGAAGCGGCAGATCATCGCTATTTCGAGGGCGCTCACGCAAAATGCCAAGCTCATCATCATGGACGAGCCGACTTCCGCGATCACCAGAGAAGAGGTCGACCACCTTTTCAGGGTCATTGCGGAACTCAAAAAGAAAGGCATAGCGACGCTTTTCGTGAGCCACAAACTGAGCGAGGTGTTCGAAATAGCGGAAAATGTTACCATCATCCGCGATGGAACGAAGATAGGGGATTATCCGAGTTCAGAGCTCGACAACGAGAAACTCGTGTTTCTTATGACGGGGCAGAACATCCAGTATTCCCCCTATGCATTCGAATCGCAGGATAAAGAAGAGACTCCCCTGCTCGAAGTGAAAAATTTGACGAAGAAGGGGCAGTTCGAGAACATTAGCTTTTCCGTGAAAAAAGGGGAAATACTCGGCATCACGGGGCTCCTCGGATCGGGCAGAACTGAAATCGCGCTTTCGTTGTTCGGCCTCAACAAGCCCGACTCGGGGGATATCTATGTGGAAGGGAAACGGGTCGCGATCGCCTCGACGCGGGACGCGATTAAGCTGGGCATAGGCTATCTGCCCGAGGACAGGATGAGCCAAGGGTTGTTCATCGAGCAGCCCATAGGGAGCAACATCATCATCACGGTGATCCGCCAGCTCCTCGGCAAACTGAGGCTCATACAGATGAAAAAACGCGTATCGTTGATCCGTGCATGGATCGAGGAGTTGCGGATCAAGACTCCTTCGCCGGATATTCCTGCGAACAGCCTCTCCGGCGGCAATCAGCAGCGCGTGGTGATTGCAAAATGGCTCGCCACGAATCCGAAAGTGTTCATACTCGACGGCCCGACGATCGGCATAGATATAGGTTCAAAACGGAACATACACGAGATCATCCGCGATCTTGCGGTAAAGAAGCGTATGGGGATCATCATGATCTCCGATGAAATTCAAGAGATCTTGCAGAATTGTAACCGCGTCCTCGTCATGTCAGGGGGGAGAATCATCGAAGAGGTGGAAAAATCGTCTTCGATATCGGAAGAGGAGCTTTTCAATATCGTGTGCGGGAAAAACCGGGCGGGAGCGAACTAATGGGAAAGAGTCTTTTTCAACGGAACGAAACGTACCTGTTCTTCATTATAGTGATTTTTTCCATAGGAATGACGATCATCAATCCGGCCTTTTTGAGCTTGGAAAACCTTTTCGATCTCGTGAGGAGCAGTTCGGGCATGGCAGTGCTTGCTATTGGAGCCTTCATCGTGCTGCTTTCCGGCGGTATAGATGTGTCGTTCACTGCCATAGCGATCTGCGGCCAGTATATAGCGGTGAATGTGCTTATCGCCTCCGGGGTCGATAATCTTCTGCTTGCCTTCCTCATTTCTGTTTCCGTGGGAGTGGCGCTCGGTGCTGTCAATGCAGTATTCATATCCCTGTTCAAGCTACCGACGCTCATAACGACGCTTGGAACGCTGAGCGTCTTTCACGGGTTCCTTCTGGAATTCGTGGGTACGAAATCGATCAACACGGGGCAGCTCCCCAACTGTTTCAAGGAGTTCGGCGGTTTCAACATCCTATCCCTGACAAGACCGGATGGAACGCAGTACGGGCTGTCCATTTTTGTGGTCATTCTTATCGCGGTTGTGCTGATAACGTTCTTCATCCTGCGGTTCACTATTCTCGGCCGCGGGATCTACGCGATCGGAGGAAATTACGAAGCAGCCGCGCGCGCGGGGTTCAACATCACACGTATACAGTTTTTCATTTACTGCTATGTCGGTTTCCTGGCAGGCATTATGGGTATTATGCATTTGTCCCTTATCAGGTACAGCAACCCGAATTACATAGTCGGCACCGAGTTAGGCGTTATTGCAGCCGTAGTACTCGGAGGCACGAGGATCACGGGAGGGTCCGGTTCTCTCGTGGGAACGCTCCTCGGCGTAACGATGATCGTTATTCTCGAGAAGAACCTCGTGCTCATAGGACTGTCTTCATATTGGCAGGATTTTTTCATCGGGCTCATCATAGTGTTGAGCGTCAGCATAACCTACCTGCAGAACAAGATACGTAGGAGAAAGAGCCTGTCGTTCGTACGGGAGTAGCGGACCTGCGGAGCGTATCCATTAATCCGACGAGGAGTGCACGATGTTCGGTAAACATATCGCGAAATCAAAAAACTTCATTCTGCTCATCATCATGCTGTGCGTTATA
>CAZWAS010000102.1:13583-14780 GCA_964631915.1 uncultured Spirochaetales bacterium
CACTGATCAATTTTCAGTCCATGGCGAGCCAGATTCCGGAATTCGGCCTTCTCGCGTTGGCTATGATGCTCGCCATGATCACCGGAGGCATCGACCTTTCGGTGGTTTCGATAACGAATCTCACAGGGGTCCTTTCCGCTCTCATCCTCATTTCGCATACGAGCGCAGCTGCCGCCGGCGTCTCGTCGGCCGTTATCATCACTCTGGCAATTCTGACTGCTCTCGTTTTCTCCGCGTTCTGCGGAGTGATAAACGGCCTCATCATCACCCTTGCAGGAGTTCCTCCTATCCTCGCCACGCTCGGAACGCAAGGGCTCTTTCTTGGCCTCGCCATAGTGATCACCAAGGGGTACAGTGTTCTCGGATTTCCTGCGGAATTCCTCGCGATAGGAGCGGGAAATATCGCGTTTATTCCCATACCCTTCCTCATATTCATAGCAGTTGCGTTGCTCGTAGCCCTGTTCCTCAGAAAGACAGCACAGGGGTTTAACATGTATATGCTCGGATCTAATCCGATCGTGTCGCGTTTTTCCGGAGTGAACAATGCGAAGGTCATTATACTCACCTATATGATAACCGGTCTGCTCGCTGGCATATCGTCTATCATTATGATTTCGCGCGTCAATTCCATGAGGCCCGGGTACGGCTACGCGTATCTGCTTCAGGCCATCCTCGTAGTTATCCTCGGGGGTACCGATCCAAAGGGAGGGTTTGGAAGCGTGCTCGGAGTAGTCATGGGCATATTCATCCTTCAGATACTGCAGAGTGGACTGAACATACTCGCGTTCAGCCCGTTTTTCAAGAAGTTCATCTGGGGATTTCTGCTCCTTTTGGTCATGGTCATCACCTATTTTCTATCGAAGCGTCAGCGGAGGAAAAAAGCGCCGAAGATTCGGACAGCAGGCTGATGCGGGCAAGCGGTTTTCTAGCAGGGTGTGTCCTGCACTGATTTGAAAAGCACAAAGAGAGGAGGGCTGTATGAAAAAATTTATCAATAAACCGGAACATTTCGTGGACGAGATGCTGGAAGGAATAGTGCTCGCGCATCCGAGACAGGTCCGCCATGTTGCGGACGATCTGCGCTGTATAGTCAGGGCAGATGCTCCGGTGAAAGGGAAAGTAGGGCTCGCCACAGGCGGAGGTTCCGGCCATCTCCCCCTGTTCCTCGGATATGTCGGAGAGGGAATGCTCGACGGC
>CAZWAS010000103.1:0-14520 GCA_964631915.1 uncultured Spirochaetales bacterium
CACCCTTTATGCTCAAGCCTTGAGCGGACAGAACGATCTCTTCGCTGCAGAAATCCCTTCGCTTCTCCTCCCGCTTCACTCCTAGGAGTTCTTTACCTACTATCGACTTCGCCAAATCGTTTTCCGTCACCTTGCCCGCAGACATGTCGTAATGATCCACACATCTCCCATCCCGAAGCACCACCACTTCATCCATGTATTCCATCACCTCCTGCATGATGTGCGTCACGAACACGAAGGACGTGTTTTTCTTCATGCGGGATATTTCTTCGAGCAGGTCGCGTCGCTCCTCGATGGTAAGGGGTGCGGTAGGTTCGTCCAGGATGATGACGGACACGGCATGAGCGGAGTCTTGTTCCAGGCGTATGCTCAACACAGCCTTGGTTATTTCAACCATCTTCTGAGTGGATAAGGGCAAATCGCTCATAAAATCTTCTATATTGCAAGCGACATGGAATTCCTTCAATATTTCGCGCGCATCATTCTTCATCTTGTTTATCTGAAGTCCCCACCGCCCCCTATACCGTTCCTCGTTCCCCAGGAAGAGAAACTGATACACCTTCAGACTCGGAATGACCCCTTTTTCCTGGTACACAATGGAGATTCCCTTTTTCGCCGCTTCCTTGGGATTCTTGGGAAAAGGAACGCTCACTCCGTTGCACTCCCATTCCCCGGCGTCCGGGGTATGAACGCCCACCAGAATCTTCATGAGCGTGGTTTTCCCCGCTCCGTTCTCTCCGACTACACCGACGATTTCGTTGGGATACACCGCCAAACTCACATTATCGAGGGCTTGTACGACTCCTCCGAAGGATTTGGAAACGTTTTTGACGTGTAGTATCGGCGCTCCTGTTCGATTCGACATATGCTCCAGCCTCCAGCCTTTTGATTATCGCACTTTTAAAACGCATATGCATTCCGAATTATGAGGCTCTATGCAAACACGATAATAAGTGCACAAGATTATCCCCTATAAAAGGTTTGTTCGACGCTCGCCCTGATCCGATCGGTTTAAACAAACGCGGTCTCTCTTCCAAACAAGAGAGACCGCGGGATTTTTCGAAATCCGGAAAAGAACTCATCATTCCGGACGATGTCCATGCCTTATTCCCAGATCGGCTCGACTTTCAATTCCGGCGGGAATTGTTTTGCATATTCCTTCGCCGCTGCCGCATCCGTCATCCAACTGATGTCGAGGAAATACTTGTGCAGCGCTGCGACATGCTTTCTCAGAGCCTCGACGCTTCCGAATTTTTTCGTCTTTGCAGGGAAGTAGTAATCATGGGAACCAAGGTAGGTTCCAGCCCCAGCATGTCTGTCGTACTTCAAACCCAATTCCTTTGTCTTGGAGATAGACATAAGCCTGAAATCGTACGGATAATTCGGTTTGTCTTGCTTCATCTGGGTCAGTATTTGTTCCAGGTTTTCCTTCAGCGGTCCCGTGTTGAAACTGGGATGATCTGCTATACCGGCCTTCTTCGCCAGTTCTTCGAGCTCGTCTGCCATACAGATCGAGAGTTCCCGTCTGCAGCATTTCCTCAGGTGTCGGATACCAAGCTCCTACGCACATGTCGTACAGCATCGGTACCAACCGTCCGCCGAAATAGGGAATGGCAAACCCAGATGTGCAAAGGAAATTGCCCTTCAAAATTTCCTGGGCCGTGGTCATCTCCATATCCCGGGATGCGGTATAGGGACCGATCTTCACACCCCGGTCTTCCAGGGCCCGCAATGCACCCATCGTCTGCGAATCGTTCGCCCCCCACAAACCTTCGTAATCTTTCCGCACTGCAAGCGAGGCTTCCGCCGCTGCCCTACCACCTTCAAAACCCCATTCCCCATACTGGAATCCCATGAGTTTCATCTCGGGGAATTTCTGTAATGCCTGATAGATCCCCAGGTTGATGTATACCGTGGAGACTGTAGCTGCGGACTTGCTCGCCTGGTGGATGAGCATCTTCGTTTTTCCCGCATCCTTCATCTTCTGAAACAGACACGTAAGCGGTATGAAGGTCTGTTCATCGGAGAAGGGGGTGTTGTCGATGACCCATCGAGGACCGAAATCCCCGGGCATGATGTCGCCGGTATACCCGAAATAGGTCGCGATGAATACATTGTTTTGGTTCGCGATTTCCGCCACTTGTTTCATGACAGACATATCCGGAACATTGTAGATAATTGCCTTCGCCCCTGCTGCTATCATGCTTTCCGTTATTTCAGCCCATTCAGCCTGTGACTTTGCAACAGCACCGCGGAATTTGAGCCCCATCTGGTTACAGGCCTGCTCGATCGCCTGGTACACCATGATGGCATATTCCTGCCCCAGATGCCAGGTTATGTGACCGATGAGAAAGCTGTCCCCGGGCTTGGCATTCTTATACTTCTGCGCCAGATCTTCCGTAGAAGCTGCTTTTGCCGGTTCTTGTCCTGCAGCGCCCTCCTTCTTGCCACCCGCGGATACGAGCCCTCCGAGGACCAGAACAAAAACCAGGATGATAGATAAAACCAATACTCCTTTCTTCATGTTATTTGGTACCTCCCCCATACATATTTTAATGCCACCACGCGGCATTTGTTCCACACCACAACCTCGCCTCTTGGTCGTAGTAACACTTGAGCTCGCCCTCTGCAGTCCATAATGATTTGTGTTATTTTATTAACGAATTGTGTTTATATACTATCAGGTATGTTTTCAGTTGTCAAGGAAAAATTAAATAAGTGTTGAGGAAAAAAACAACACACAGTGGCGAAAATCTTTCCTTCCGCTTTCTCCTTCTTTCGGCCAGCAACAAATCCTACGAAAAACGTCCCACATATGGAATCACTCCATATTTTCCCGACGGAAAACTCTAGCGTTTGGACGCTATAATGCAAATAATTATAAGGTAAGCACCTCAGTTTCATGGAAACCGTGTGTACATATGGGGTTTCAATGTTATTCAGTATCGCTCACACGCGAGTTGACAAAACCAAATTCGTAGTTGTAATATTATCATAATTCTAAGCATACGTGTATCATAAATATCGAATAGTGTTTTATATTTATCATGCGGATTGAGAGAAACGTTTCGCCATACACCTTATCGCACAGTCGGTTTCTCATCATCCATAAATTATCGACTCATTCGGAGGTGTCAGTATGCGTTTGTTGAATAAGGTTGCTATCGTAACAGGAGGTTCGCAGGGCATCGGGAAGGCGTATTCGGTGGGCATGGCGAAAGAAGGGGCAGCGGTAGTCATCGCCGATATAGACGAGAAACAAGGTCAGGCCGTGGTCCAAACGATAAAGGAGGCGGGAGGAAAAGCGCTCTTCGTGAAGACCGATGTGAGCAGCAAGGCACAGGTAGAAGCGATGGTAAAACAGGCGGTCGACACCTATGGCAGTCTGGATGTCATCGTAAACAACGCGGCCATACTCGAAGCAGAACCCATTATGGAAATAACCGAAAAAAACTGGGACAGACAGATGGCGGTGAACGGAAAAGGAACGTTGTTCTGCTGTCAGGCTGCGGCTGCGGTCATGAAAAAACAGAAGCGGGGCAAGATCATCAATATCTCCTCCATAGGTGCGCTGGCGGCACAGCCCGGCCTCTGTGCATATCATTCGACAAAGGCCCTTGTCCTCACCATAACGAGGTCTTTCGCGCTGGAGCTCATACACGACAATATCCAGGTCAATGCCGTAGTCCCCGGTACGACCAATACCGGCATGGCCGAACGGGCAATGAAGGACCCGAATTTCAAGAAACAGGTTGTCGATCCAATTCCTATGGGGCGGCTCGGAAAACCGGAGGAATTGCTGGGAGCAGTTCTTTACTTCGCCACAGACGACTCGAATTACTGCACAGGTCAGACACTGATAGTAGACGGCGGCGTACTCGCAATCATTTGAGAGGCTTCCTTCTGCACCGCACGCGAGAGAGGCAGTCACTTCTCAAGAGAGATCACCGCACCTGTGTTTCGACGCTGCCTGCCACGTCCAGGCAATGGACAAGTGTAGCAAGAGGATAGATCCAGCTCGTTGTCAAACGACAATGAGCTGGATCCCCATATCGCGAATGAGGTCTGCGTAGAACTCGGATATGCCCGTATCGGTTATGACCATCTGAAAATCGGACAGATCCGCGAAGTATACGCTTTTGGTTTTGCCGAACTTGGAGGAATCGACTACCAGGATGCGAGTCTTCGCAGAAGACAATATGGTCTTCTTGCTCTGCAACTCATGGGGGTAAACGGTGGTCACTCCAAGCTCGTTATGTACGCCCGCAGCGGATACGAACACCTTGTCCGCTCGGGTACGCTTTATCAGCTCTATTCCTTCCTGGCTCTCGAACATCATGGTCTCAGGATGAAAGTAGCCACTCGCAAAAATGATCGAGCAATTTTTCTTTTTATAGACCTCAACCACAGTGTTCAGCGAGTAACACAGAACGGTCACCGGCGTATCCGTGCGGATATACTTCGCGATATACTCCGTCGTGGTGCCGATATCGAGGATTATCGTATCGTTCGGTTCGATGAAGGAGGCGGCTTTCTGGCCGATTCGCAGTTTTTCAATGGTTCGGACCGATTCTTCTTTGGTGACCACGTAATTATTCTCTTGATCGTCCATACGTTTAAGCATCGCACCGCCGGGAATGAGTTCGAGTACGTTTTCTTCTGCCAGGGCGCTCAAGTCGCGCCGGATAGTCATATCCGATACATTGAACCGCTTGATGAGGTCCTTGATATACACGATATTCCTGATTCGAAGCGTATTGATAATTTCCAACATTCTCTTGTTTTTATTCACACAGACCTCGGTGTTCTCACGTTTTTTATCACGTCAGATCAAATTATTATACAATATCAACATATTATGTTGTTATTTTAACATACCATCCAAACATTGTCAAAACCCAATATTTTTACCCCCTATGGTGTGTGCAGCGTTCCCTATTTGTCAAGTCCGCTTCCCCCAAAGCTTCGTTTTCTGTACAATTCCACGGTATGGAAGCGCTCTGCATAGGTCATGTGGCATACGATGTGTTTCTCCCTGTAACTGGATACCCCGCTGAAAATTCTAAAACCATGATCCCCGAATCTTTTGAATCCTCGGGAGGTCCTGCATGCAATGCAGCCTGCCTCATGGCGAAGTGGGGAATGCAATGCGGGATCGCGGGGGTTGTGGGGCAGGATCCCTACGGCATGCACATCTGTTCGGAGCTTGCCGCATGGGGGGTGGATACTCGATTCTTGGAGAAACGGGAGGGGTACGGCACCGTGCTTTCCTGCATTATCGTGAACGAAGAGAACGGGAGCAGAACCATTATTACGAGGAGAAAACCGAATTCCTGCCTTTCGGCAGCCCTGGATTTCAGCGACCTTTCGCCCAAAGTGCTCCTTTTCGACGGCCACGAGCCGGATGCGTCCCTCTCTGCAATGAAAGCATTCCCCAAAGCAGCAACGATTCTCGATGCGGGTTCTTTGCGCGAGGGAACGGAGTTGCTCGCCGGTGTAGTCGATTTTTGTATAGCGTCTGAGAAATTCGCACGGGAGATCTCGGGGCTTTCCGATCTGAAAGACGAGGGCTCAATCCTGAAAGCGCTGAGCGTCCTCATGGCGAAAAACGGAAAGCAGGTAGCCATCACCCTCGGAGAACGGGGCTATGCATATCTGCAAAACGGAACCCTGAAAACGGCAGCGGCAATACCTGTACGTGCACAGGACACCACCGCTGCAGGGGACATTTTCCACGGAGCATTCGCATATGCATATGCGCAGGGAAAAACGTTCGAAGCCTCTTTGGCGATAGCGAATGCCGCAGCAGGAATTTCGGTAACGCGGAAAGGCGGAAAAGCCTCGATCCCGTCTCTCGAAGAAGTACTGACGGTCGTCTCGGGGTGAAGAGCGGTTTCCCTTACTTTTTTCCTCAGTAGCTTGACCCTGGTTTTCTTTCGCCATATAAGCTATACGTATGCATGCGATAGAAGTGAAAGACCTCAGGCGAGTGTACCGTCCGCGGCTCGGCCTGCTCAAACGGACAGTGAAGGAAGTGACAGCGGTGGATTCCGTTTCCTTCGATGTGGAAGAGGGAGAACTTTTCGGGCTTCTCGGACCGAATGGTGCAGGGAAAACGACGACAGTGAAAATGCTTACAACGCTCCTCATTCCCAGTTCCGGGGAAGCGAACGTGATGGGGTACGACACAGTCAAGCAGGCGCGGGAGGTTCAGAGGAGAATCGGTTTCATTTTCGGCGGAGAGCGCGGGCTGTACTGGAGGCTTTCCGGTATAGACAACCTACGGTATTTCGCGAGTCTTTATCATGTGGATCCCGACATCACAAAAAAACGGATACCCTACCTACTCGAACTCGTGGGTCTCGCAGGAAGGGGAAACGAACGCGTGGAGGGATATTCGAGAGGCATGAAACAGCGCCTCCATGTCGCGCGCACCCTGCTCCACGACCCGGAAATTCTTTTTCTCGACGAGCCGACGATTGGGCTCGACCCTGTGGGAGCGAGGGAGTTCAGGCAGGTCATCAAGAATTTGCAAGCGGAAAACAAAACGATACTGCTCACCACCCACTACATGTACGAGGCAGATATGCTCTGCCAGCGCATAGCAGTGATCAATCATGGCCGCATCATAGCGCTCGACACTCCTGAGGCGCTCAAATCGCTCGTGAGGGATCTGTCGGTCATAGAGATAGAAGCCTTCGGCATAGCGGAAGATGTCGTTGGGGCCATGCGGAACCTTCCATTCGTGGATGCAGTGTCTGTAGAAAACCAAGAGCAGAAGCAGTTGCTGGTAATCCAGTCTCCCAAGGGCTCGGCTGCAGTACCGGACATCATGGCTCTGCTTTCAGGTTCCCGGCTCGGAAGAGTTGCGGTACGGGAACCTACTTTGGAGGATGCATATGTGCGCCTGGTGGGAGGGACCGCTCCATGAGGACGAGCATTAGGTCCTATGCGCGGGCAGTGTGCTGCGTCATGGAGATGAACTGGAAACAAACCGCTACGGACGCATTCATCCTTTTCACCGTCATAATCCAACCCTTTCTCGTGGCTCTCTTAGGCCTCTGGATGCTCAGGGACAAGGGGCCAGACTACGGGATCTACGTGGTGGTTGGAAGCGGCATGACGGGACTCTGGTCGAGCCTCCTCTTCGTGTGTGGAAACAGTATCAACACCGAACGTTTTTCGGGAACCCTCGAAACATTGGTAGGAGTACCCACACCCATGGCGGTGATCGTATTCGGGAAAAACCTCTCGAATGTCATACAGTCGCTCCTCTCTATGGTCGTCACATACATCCTCGCTTCCCTGGTGTTTGGCTATCCATTGAGCATCGCTTCCCCTCTAGCATTTCTCCTTTCTCTGGTGCTGACCGTGGCCGCACTCATCGCATTCGGCCTCGTGCTCTCTCCGGTATTCGTCATCAATCCCTCGGTTCAACAGTGGCAGAACGGGTTCGAGTTTCCAGTCTACATCCTGAGTGGATTCCTTTTTCCCGTCCTCCTCCTGCCTGTATGGACAGTACCGGTGAGCTATGCATTGCCAACGTATTGGGCTGCGAAAGCGCTTCATGCATCGGCAAAACAGCCGGGTATAGGGGGAGACATAGCCATGGCTTGGTTCTGGCTTCTCGTTTCGAGCGCGGTGTATTTTTCCCTTGCAGCATTTCTGTTCCGCATCATGCTGCACAAGGCGAAGAAAAATGCGACCCTGGATACGGAGTGAACACATGAAACGTTTCTACATGAACGCGAGACTGTTTCTCGAAGGAGCGGTGCTCTCCTATAGGGCTCTGTTCCGATGGTTCAGACCCACCACGTATGCAGCGTCGAAGCTCGTTATGCCGTTGAGCCAGATGCTGTTTTTCACACTCATCGGCACCTTCGGGTCGGGAGGAAAGATGAACGCGGCGTTCTTCGTCATCGGCAACGCCATGCAGATAACGGCTGTAAACGGCATTTACGGAGTCACCATGAGTATCGGAGGTGACCGGTGGAACGGAACCCTGTCCTACCTGTTCGGTACCCCTGCGAACCGCCTCATCCTCTTCTTCGGCAGAGCATCCGTCCATCTTATAGACGGCATATTCGGCGTTGCCGTAGCGTTTCTCTGGGGCGGTCTCCTTCTCGGCCTCGATATATCACGCGCGAACATAGGGCTCCTCGCACTGGCTGTGTTCCTCACAACCTTCAGCACATCGGGGCTCGGCCTCCTCATGGGATGCGTAGGACTCATAACGCGAAACGTCATGTTCGTGAATAACACCGTATACTTTCTCCTCCTCCTTTTCTCCGGAGCGAACATACCACCGGAATCCCTTCCCGCATTCATCCGTATCCCTGCCCAATTCCTGCCTCTCACGAATGGGATTGCGGCGGCCCGCTCCATATTTGCGGGCAACTCATTCACCGGTGTGGTTCCGTTTCTGCTCAAGGAAACGGCCATAGGAGTGGTGTACATGTTGATCGGCTATGCAGTGTTCCGCTGGTTTGAAATGCAGGCCAAGCGAAGGGGGAGCTTGGAAACGGTATGAAGCCTTCGATAGCTGCAAGGCTCGCGCATATGGTCAGGAAAAACAAGTACTTGATCGGCACCGGCTTTTTATCCACACCGTTCATCTGCCACATGCTTTCGGATTACGGGTATCTGGAAGAGGTATACGCCTGCTCATGCAGAGGACCTGTGGAAGCGATACGGGAGGGTGGAAAGGTTTCTTTGAGAGTCGGTTCCGCTACCTATTCGTTTGCATATTAGATTCACGAACGCGGCGGTGCAGTGCGCTGTTGAACATTTTTTTCGAATGTTTCATTATATCCCTCATGCGCTATAAGGGGTTCATCATCGATGCCGACAACACCGTGCTGGATTTCACCAGATCCCAGCGGGAAGCTCTCGCTCTGACGCTCGGCCTCGCTGCGGATACCCCAGAGGAACAACACGCGTTCGAGGAATATCACACCATCAACGAATCGCTGTGGAAGCTTTTCGAGCAGGGAGGCATTACCCAGGAAGCGCTCAGGTACGAGCGGTTCCGCATCCTGTTGGAAAAGCTGGGCATATCAGGCGATCACAGGGAAAGCGCGAAACGATTCATGGACACCTTCGATTCCCTGTCCTACCTGCTTCCAGATGCCATCGTAACGCTCGAAAAACTCGCAAAAGGGGCGAGCCTCGTCATGGGAACAAACGGGTTCGCCCGTACCCAACGGTCGAGGATTGCGCTCGCCGGCATAGGGAAATACTTCAAGGCAATCGTCATTTCGGAAGAGGTGGGAACACAAAAGCCGGAACCGGAGTTCTTTAGAACGTGTATAGAGAGGCTCGGCCTGGATCCAGCTGAAGTGCTCGTGGTGGGAGACAGCCCGAGCGCGGACATAAGCGGAGCGATCCGCTCTGGTCTCAATGCTTGCTGGTTCAATCCGAAAGGAAAGCCCTACCCCGAACAGGAAATCCCACCGACGTATACGATCGGGAAACTCCCCGAGCTCACGGGTTTTCTTCCGATTGAGTGAGGCAAACATAGACAAAACCATGCGCCAGGAGAGTTCGCTGCTTTTCTGAGCTATCTGCAGATGCTCATGGGGCCTATGCAGAGAATACTGATATTGAAGAGCGGTAGACCCGCGGAAGAGGACACACAGGGGGAACTTCTCAGGAAAGGAAGCATATACGCCAACCTCTACAAGCTGCAATACGCACGCACATGGGGGCGTTAACGAGTAGGCGGACGAAAATTCTCTGCATGTTCACTGACCCGATTCCAAATCCGTAAGCTTCCAGCGGGATTCTTCCTTGCAATAGTAGAATTTCGTTTCGGGCACGTCCAATACCCTTCCGTCCGAAGCTGCGAGCTTCACCTTTCTGGAAAGTACATTCACCTCGATAACTTTGAACATGACATCGTTATATTGGAATTTGTATCCGTCCGGCGGGAATTTATGCTTTTCTTCATGGTAAAACATGCATTCATAGGAGAGGCAACAGAGAAGCCTACCGCACGGCCCTGAAATTTTCATGGAGTTGAGGGATAGGTTTTGCTCTTTCGCCATTTTTATGGAAACGGGGATGAGCCTATCTGTAATCGAGTGGCAGCAATACGCCCGTCCACAGACTCCCAGCCCACCTACAACGCGCGATTCGTCTCTCACCCCGATCTGCCTCAGCTCTATGCGCATTCTGAATACGGATACCAAATCTTTTACGAGTTCCCGAAAATCCACTCTGTTCTCCGCAGTGAAAAAGAACAACACTTTGGGCTCTTCCAGAAGATAATGGGCGGATACAAGCTTCATATCCAATCCGTGATTCGCTATCTTCTCCTTGCAAATGGAAAATGCCTCTTTCTCCTTGAGTCGGTTCTCCTCATATCTCTGTAAATCTTTTTCATCCGCTATCCTGTCGATAGGGTGGATATCCTCTTCCACTACTCGCTCATCCCCTTTGAGAATGCCGAGCACGCACCCCAGATCTTTTCCGTATTTCGTGGGCGTTACCACATAGTCCCTTTCTTTTAGCGAAACCTCTTTCGGAAAAGAACAAAGCTCCGTTTCGCTCGAATGAAGCACTTTGACCCTGCTCACCGGATATCCGAGTTCGGAAACCTTCTTTCCCCCTCCCCTGCCGTGATCCGCTTCTTCGATATGCTCATCCTGAATACTTGTATCCAGAGTTTCATCTATATCCATGCTTGTAACTCCCTCGTTCATTGCAATAAATCTATCAGAAGTCCGTGAATCTCATCTACCCTTCTGAGTATCTCCAACTGATCGCGTTGGTTCTGAAGAACTCCCGCAGCAAGCCGTTCGAGCTTCTGATCTATAATCTCTATGAGATAAAACTTTTTCCGTTTGAGAATATTGACTCCGGAAACCTTCTCCTCGACCGCTATACCCTGACGTATAACCGCCTTAAGGAAGGCTCCGACCGCCTTCTTATATTCTTTTACGACAGCCAGAGTGGGATTCTCCTTGACTTGTTCCCCCAAGCTGTGTATTTCATCGAGCACATGTTCGAGGGAAATATCGCCTTCGAGAACAGGGAGATCCTCCACCTCCGCATGATGGGCATTCTCCTCCGCTTCCACAAGACGGGAGAAACTTGTATGGGATGCGGTTTTCTTTTCTACTTTTCTCTTTTTCGGATCCGTTTGCTTGAATGAATAGGCACCGCCTAAAAGATCTATCTTCTCCATTCCGGCCGGCTCATTTCAACGAATCCCGATGGAGCATCATCGACTCCTCGTCATCTTCTACAAACCGGGTCGCATGTGCCTCAAGTCCTCTCGAATCTCCGGCTGCCCACGATGAGCTCGCAATAGAGCCCAGTTCCTGTTTGTTGTGGGGCACGGTGAAGTACGTTTGTTTCAACCGATTGCCCCCAGACGATATAGTATCTTTCGCGCGGGTGGAAATGATACACTCCCCATGGAGAATGACTCCGTCTTCCACAATCAGCTCGGGTGCAGTGATGTTGCCCATGACCATGCCGGTCGAAAGAATGACGACCTTCTCCGTGGAAAAAATATTGCCCTTCACGACACCGCCCACCACGACCGTCGATGCGCTGATATTGCATTCCGCCCTGCCATTCTTGCCGACGAAGACCTTTCCCTGTGTTTTTATGGAACCGGAGAAATCGCCGTCTACGCGTACCAGCCCGTTCAACTCCAGATCGCCCCGAAAACGTGCGCCTTCGCCTACGACTGAGTTGATGAAGCTCTCTTCCTCGTTACGTTGATCGCTCATTGAATTTCCTGTTCTTCATAGTGCGGAATGCTTACTGTTTTTTAGCTGCTACGGACAATAAAGCACTGGAAATGCTCAGATATTTGAGAGGATCGACCACCTGCGATCCGATACGCACCTCATAATGCAGATGCGGACCTGTTGACAATCCGCTGGATCCCATGGTTCCTATGATAGCTCCCCGTTCCACCTGCTGGCCTTTTTTCACCAGCACTTTCTGCAGATGCGCATAGCGCGTGTAAAAACCGTATTTATGTCGGATAACCACATAATGGCCGAACCCGAGCGGCTCATACTCGATTTGGATCACTTTTCCGTTTGCAGTGGATAGGATTGGAATTCCGTAGCCGTATGCTATGTCTATCCCCTTGTGCAGATACCATTGGCCGGTAAAAGGATGCACTGCCGGACCGAACCCTGCTGTGATATTCGGTTTCACCCCTTTCACCGGCCAGAGCGTCGGGATATCCACAAGCAGTTCCTTTTGAGCGAGAAGGACATTGCTTATCTCGTTCAATGGATCCACAACATTCATGAGATACGCCCGGAGACTTTGCAGCTCGCTCAGTTCCCGAAGCGTTCCGTCATTCAACTCCTCGACGCTGAAAAACGACGTGAGATCTCCCTTAGATACGCCCGAAGAAGCGTTCCGCATATTGTCCACCCCGAGAATGCTCAAGGTATTGTTCAGTGTGCTCTCGAACGTCCTCGCTATCTGCTGCAACTGTCCCACTTCCTCTCTCAGCACCTCGAGGCTCGCATCCACATTTTTGAGGTTGTTGCTCTTCTCCGAAAGCAGTTTTTGCACTCCGGTAAAATTCGTCGAAAGGCCGAAAAAACCGACGATGATCGCCGCGAGGAGCACACATATGAATATCAGGGAAAACACAGTCACCTGGAAATTGAAGATTTTCTTTTCGGAATGCGGTATGAACATGACGGTGAAACGCTGTTTACCGACACGCATGACGTTGGCGAAGAACACCCGACAAGCTTCTCCTGCGATGTGAACCTGGCGTTTTACCCGAGCTACAAACCTATTTTCGATTCTCTTATATTGATTCGCTGGTGACACCCTTGGATCCCTTTATCACAGAATACACAAACACGGAACCAGTTCAAGCCTATCATGCCGAAAAAACTTTGTCAAATATAATATTGACTCCACAGTTTCTTCATGATATTGTTCACACATAGATTGTGTACACTTAATTATACACAATATCTTCAAAATAAGGGACGAAATATGCATTTTTTTGATACTCACGCCCATATCGGGTTGATACACGAAGATCCGATTGAGCAATTGATCATTGTCCAGGAAGCGAAGCAGGAGCATGTGGATGGTATTGTGAGCATCTGTAACTCGCTGAACGATTTTTTCGTCGTGTATGAAAATTTGAAAACCGCCTCTCATGTCTATCATAGTATCGGCGTTTCCCCGTCGGAAGTTTCGCACCCGGGAAAAGATTGGCCATTGCTTATAGAAAACGGTTCAAAATTCGACAGAATCATCGCCATAGGAGAAATAGGCCTCGATTATTATAGAAAATTCGGAAACAAGGACTCTCAGATCGAATTGTTTATCCGCCAGTTGGAGATTGCGGATAAGGTGGACAAACCGGTCATCATACACAACCGAGAAGCAGGCAAAGATGTGTATGACATCTTGAGGGAGAAACTTCCAAGAAGAGGTGGGGTCCTGCACTGCTATTGGGAATACGCGCAGAAAGCGCTTCAGTTGAACCTCTATATATCCTTCGCAGGCAATGTGACGTACCGGAATGCGCGGAATCTCCATGAAACCGCGAAGCGTATGCCCCTTGAACGGATGCTCATAGAAACGGAAAGCCCCTTCATGGTTCCCTCTTTATATCGAGGAAAAAGGAACAGACCTTCGTATATCCATGCGACCGCAGAATTCATCGCAGAGCTCAGGCAAGAGCCGGTTGAAGCGGTTGCAAAAACGCTCTACCAGAATGCGCTCAAGTTTTTCAACATTAAGCAATAATCGATAAACGGTTTTTCAGTTCATACGTTCTCTGTACACTAAGGCAAGGGGATGTGTCGATGGGTTGTCTGTTTCACCCTCTACGCGTAAAAAATCTCGCTATACCGGGAAATCTTTTCCTTGCACCTATGGCAGGATTCACCGATAGGGCTTTCAGGTCAATATGCGTGGAATGGGGAGCGTCCCTCACATTCTCCGAAATGGTTTCCTCCGAGGCTTTGATCAGAAACAACAAGAAAACGCTCGAGCTAGTGCAGCGCGCCGAGAACGAGCGGATCCTCGCGGTGCAGCTTTTCACTTCCGATCCCGCTCATGCCGCACGATCCCTCGCATCCATCCTACCGTTCTCCCCGAATCTCATAGACCTCAACTGTGGGTGCCCCGTGCCGAAAGTGGTAAAAACCGGCGCAGGAGCAGCGCTTCATACGAAACCCGCCCTTCTCGCCGAAATCGTGAGAGCCCTGTGCGAAACCACCGACATACCGATATCGGTGAAAATCCGCTCGGGGTGGGACGCATCGTCCATCAATTTTCTCTCAATGGCCGAAGCAGCGGTGAAAGCAGGTGCCTCGTTGGTGAGCATTCACCCTAGAACCAAGGTGCAGATGTATTCCGGGAACGCGAACTGGAACCATATAGCCGAGTTGAAAAAGGAGTGCCCTGTGCCTGTATGCGGCTCAGGGGATGTGTTCGAACCCGAGGATGCGCTCAGAATGATCGAAACCACGGGCCGCGACGCAGACCAGGCCCGGCAACACACTGAAATAC
>CAZWAS010000104.1:0-2774 GCA_964631915.1 uncultured Spirochaetales bacterium
TATGAACCAACTCGAAGCTCCGAGCCGCAGAGCATAAAGCGTTATAATATTCCCGCTCAGGAGGAAAAAGGAAAGGGCGTTGAAAAATGCAAAGAAGCTGTAGATCTTTCTTCCTTTCAGGCGTTCTCCGGGAGTCAGAGGTGCAGTAACGGACCGGAGTTTACCAGGTTTCATAGTGTATGAGCGTATCCAGCTTCAATCGTTCCTTGGCGACTGCGTTCGGATTCTTTGGGTATCCCAACGGCATAAGCTCCACGACTTTGATGTCCAGGGGTATTCTCAGAATTTTCTTGACCGCTTCCTGATCGAACGAGCCGATCCAGCAGGTACCGAGCCCTTCGGAGACAGCAAGTAAGCTTATATGATCCATGATAATAGCCACATCTATGGGATACGGCTCGAAACCGCAGCGCATAACGCGCCCAACGGGGGCGGCACAGCAGGCGATAACGACCGGAGCCTCTGCGATGAAATGCTGATTCGACGCCGCTTCCGCGAGTTTCTTCCTCAGCTCCTCCTCTCGGACGATGACAAAACGCCATTCCTGATCGTTCCTCGCGGAAGGAGCCAGACGCGCCGCCTCGAAAATCCGACCGAGTTTCGCGTCTTCGACCGGCTTGTCGAGAAAGGACCGCACGCTTTTCCGTGTTCTTATCGCTTCGTAAACATCCATATATTCCTCCTCACATATGTGGTTCTCTATCCTGTTTCGGCCGGTGTTTTTCGCCTCGTACAGGACCGCATCCGCTTTCTTCACCAGAGTGTCGACATCCAGGTGCTCCGTAGCGGCAGAAACGCATATATCGATACTCCTGATAAGTCTGCATATCGTTATTATCGGGGAATCCCGGCGGCTCTACAAGAGCGTGGGCCGGTTTCCCTATCCTTGCACAACTGCGAAAATCTCAGCATACTATCGTTATGGCAGTACGCTTCGATTCCATAATAGACAAAATCCTTACCTCGTACAACGAATACGGAGGGATAAATAATCTTGAAGGTTCGAATTTGCCCTCGCGCGAGGCGATCATCCAAATTATCACAGACCTGGAGGCCCTCGTCTTCCCTGGTTACCAGACCGAAGAGCCGTTGGACAAAGAGAACATACGGTACACCATAGGGATGAAAATCACAAGGCTGGCAGGAAGCCTAGTGACGGAAGTGGAGAAAAGCCTCTGCTACGGGTGGAGAAACAACGAGGCAGGAGGAAGGTGCCCGATCACCGCCTTGTCCTGTCCCGAAGATTTTAGGGAAGATGCAGAGAATCTCGTAAACGATTTCCTGGAACAGCTTCCAGGCATACGGGGGCTCATAAACCTCGATGTAGAGGCTGCGCTCAAAGGAGATCCCGCTGCATGCTGCAGAGAGGAAATAATACTCTCCTACCCCGGACTGGAAGCAATCATCATTCATAGGCTCGCCCATGAGCTCTGGATACGCTGCATACCCCTGATCCCCCGTATGATGAGTGAACACATACATAGGAAAACCGGCATCGATATACATCCCGGAGCAAGTATAGGCAGGTCGTTCTTCATCGATCACGGAACAGGGGTCGTCATAGGGGAAACAACAGTCATAGGCGACAACGTGAAGATCTACCAAGGGGTAACCCTCGGCGCGCTCAGCGTAAAAAAAACGGAAGCAGGGAAGAAACGGCATCCGACCATCGAGGATGATGTGACGATTTACGCAGGGGCTACCATACTCGGAGGAGAAACGGTGATCGGGAAGGGATCGGTCATAGGAGGAAACACGTGGATTACGAGCTCCGTCCCTCCTCTGAGCAAGGTGTACAATCCTCCCATCGATTATTCGATCCGCATGAACAACACGAATAAAAAATGAAAACGGTAATCCCAAACCGTGCCGACTGAAGAAGCCACGCTGTCAAACGATGCACTGCCTCCTAATCTGCTTCCTTTTCCGCATAGACAATGGATATATAGCTTTCTTCGAAACCTTTCACCCCTTTGAGCCATGCGAGAAACTTTTCCGCCTCTTTGCTGTCGCTGTACGGACCGATGCGCAGCCGGAAGTAGGTTTGATTGTTCACGAGTTTCGATACGACCCTTCCCGTTAATCCTTTCTGCGCAAGCTGCTGTTTCGCTTCTTCGGCCCTGAACTTGTTCGAATATGAGCCTGCCTGAATCCAGTACTCTTGTACCCTCACGAGCTTCGGTTTCGCTTTCTCGGGTTTCGGCGCAGCTTCGACCGGCGTCTTCTGAGGTTTTGCGACAGCCTGTGGCGGCAGGGGTTCCGGTTTCTTTATCACTTCGGTCTTCTGGGGAACAGCAGACTGAGCTTCGATCGGCTTGCTCTGCACCATTGAAGAGCCTGAGTCTCCTATGACGATCACGACATCTCCGCCTCTTTGCGCAGGGCTTTCCTTTGGCGATTCGATTCCCGGATATTCTTCCGATTTGCGAACCCATTCTATTGCATCGAACTTTTCACCTTCAGTGACCTGTGCTCCCTCCGGAGCCTTTACAGCCGAAGGCTTGGGATAAAACCACAGCAGTCCTACGCCCAACACGAGCGCTATGAATATTCCCACCGAAAGAATAATCCATAAAATCTTACGCTGTTCCATATCTCCTCTCCAGCCCTGCGGCCCGCGCAACGGCATACACGCGTTTCTTCAGAGCTTCTCTGTTTCCCCGGTTTTCTACACTATAGATATCGGCAGATTCGCAGGGAATTTGAGGCTTGAGTTTTCTCTGCGACCATATCCTCCGCAGTACCTGCGCAAAGGAAAGTCCGTCCCTCCGCAT
>CAZWAS010000104.1:2795-14330 GCA_964631915.1 uncultured Spirochaetales bacterium
CGCCGCAACAGAGGCGCCTTCACCCCACAAAATAATGTCGCAGAGCCGGGAAAGTCCCATAGGAAACAACAGTGCTGCATTGATTATGATATCTTTTTTTTCCGACCGAGCGATTATATCTTCCACCATGCGTACCATATGTATATGCACAATGGATTCGAGGCTGCGCAATGCGTTTTTGTCTTTGAACACTACGGAACCCAATGCGCCTCTATCCACTTTTCCCTGCGCATCGAGTACAGAAGGACCGAAAGTCTCAACTATGTCCTGTTTTTTTTCTTCCAGCGCTCTATGGCCTAAGCCGTCCACATCGATCTGCATGAACCCGAATTCTTCGAGCAGTGCCACGACACCGTTCTTCCCGGAACAGTATTTCCCCGCCACCCCTACGATCAATGCATGTCCCCCCACGTATTGCCTGTCTCTATGTTCACGCGGAGGGGTACCGATAGCTTCACCACGGATTCCATCACGGAGCGGACGAGAGGTTTCATAATTTCCGTCTCTTCTTGAGGAACTTCGAATATGAGTTCGTCGTGGACCTGGAGCAAAAGCCGGGAGGAAAGTTTTTTCCGCACCAGGGCTTCCCGAATCCTCAGCATGGCCAGCTTCACGATATCGGCAGCGGTTCCCTGAATCGGAGTGTTGACGGCAATGCGTTCGGCAGCCATCTTTTCAGTCTTATTCTTGCTGTTGATAGTCTCCACAGGGCGGATCCTGCCGAACAGCGTCTTGACGTATCCTGTTTCTTCGGCCTCCCTGATCGTTTTCTCTATAAAGGCATCTATGCCTCTGTATGTTTCGAAGTACGCTTTGATAAATCCGTCTGCCTTTGCCCTGGGAATGCCGAGCTCCCTGGAAAGCCGGAACGCGGACATGCCGTACATAACGCCGAAATTGATCGTTTTCGCAATCCTTCGTTGTTCGGGAGTCACTTCGTCTTCCGCAACGCCGAATATGAGCGCGCCCGTCCTCCTGTGGATGTCCTTACCTTCTTTGAAAGCCTCGATAAGGTTTTCGTCTCCCGAAAGATGTGCAAGCACTACGAGCTCTATCTGCGAATAATCAGCACTCAGGAATACACAACCTTCTTCAGGTGCGAAAGCACTTCTGATGCGTCTGCCTTCCTCATCCTTGATGGGAATATTCTGCAGATTGGGATCCCTGCTGGAAAGTCTTCCTGTAGCGGTACCTGTCTGTACGAGCTGGGTATGGATGCGCCCTGTTGCCGGATTGATCAGCTCTGGAAGCGAATCCACATAGGTGGATTTCAATTTGGAGAGCATTCTATGCTGCAACACTTTCTCCGGCACAGGGTCCTCCGCAGCAAGCTCTTCGAGAACATCCGTGTCGGTGGAATAGCCGGTCTTCGTTTTTTTCACCGGCCTCAACTTTCTTTCGGTGAACAGTATTTCCTGAAGCTGCTTCGTAGAGTTGATATTGAATTCCCTACCGCAGAGCTTATAGATATCAAATTCTATGCGGTTGAGCTCTTTCGAAAGTTCCCTGCCGTATTCTTTAAGGACTTCTGGGAGAATCCTGATGCCTCTGAGCTCCATGTCGGAAAGAACTTCCACGAGCGGCATTTCGATTTCGAAAAACAGCTTTTCGAGCTCCTTTTCCTTCAGCTTTCCGTGAAACACTTCATAGAGCCTGAACGTTATGTCTGCGTCTTCCGCAGCGTACTCGGTGGCCTGCTCCCATGCCACTTGATCGAAGGTTTCGCCTTTTGCCACGACATCCTTATAGTGAATGGTTTTATATCCGAGGTACTGTTCCGCCAAATAATCCATGTTATATGTGCCAGTCCCACTGTCCAGAAGCCAGCCAGCTATCATGGTGTCGAACCACATGTTCCGTATATCGATTCCCCAGCGTTTCGTCACCTTGTAATCGAATTTGCAGTTCTGTCCGATGAGCTTGAGCTTTTTGTCTGCGAGGATCGTACCGAGCCGCTCCTTCACCAACGCTTCGTCCAGGCACCGAATACCTTTTGCCTTGAGAGGTATGTAACAGGCTTCCTTACCACCCACAGAAAGGGAAAACCCTACAGGATTCGCCCGCACAGCATCTATACCGTCCGTCTCTACATCGAAGGAAAAAAGTGTCGCCTTTTTTACTTTCCGTATCCATGCATCTAGAGCTTCTTGAGTGACGACGCATTCGTAAGCGCCTCTGACCTGCGGCGGCTCTTCAACATCTATCCGGATTTCCTGTTCCTCGCCGTCAAAAGGGAGTTCGCCTGCACCGTCCGCCAGAGCTGAGAGATCCTCGGAAAGGCTCTTTATGCCCTGCTTCAGGAACAAAGGCAAGGCATTCCTCACATTCAGACGGGACACACGGAGGTCTTCCTCCTGCAAGACGAGTGGTACATCGCGTTTGAGCGTCACAAGGTCCTTGCTTAGATATGCGGCGGCTTTGTTATCCGCGAGTTTCTGTTTCTGACTCTTGGACGATATCGAATCCAGATGTTCGTATACTCCGTCAAGAGTCTTGAAATCCTGCAGGAGCTTCGCCGCAGTTTTGGGCCCTATGCCTTCGACGCCAGGCACATTGTCCGAACTGTCTCCCGTAAGCGCGAGATAATCCACGATTTGGTCAGCATTGACCCCCCATTCGTCCAGCACTTCCTGTTTGCCCAGCTCTTTGTACGAACCCTTGTCCGGTTTGATCATCCGAACTGTATCCTCGACGAGCTGAAGCAAGTCCTTGTCCCCGGAAATGATGTAGCAATCCCTGCCCTGGTTTCTGCTCCGCTCGGCCAGAGTGGCTATGAGGTCGTCCGCCTCGTATCCATCCATGACGAGCACCGGAATGCCTAAGGCTTTCAGGATTTCTTCGACCACAGGCACCTGTGCATGAAGGTCTTCGGGGGTTTTTTGCCGGGTCGCTTTGTACTCGGGAAACATCGCATGTCTGAACGTAGGAACCCTCGAATCCAGTACGACCGCGAAGTAGCGTGGCCTTTTATCTTTCCACAGGCTTAAGAGCGTACGGAAAAAACCGAACACGGCAGAGGTGTTTTTCCCCTCAGCATTGTACAGGGGGTTCTTCAAAAACGCGAAATACGATCTGTAGATAAGCGCGTATCCGTCGAGGAGATAGAGCGGTTCTTTCATGTGGTAATGTCGATCAATCTCGGGGCTTCCACATCCCCGTAGGGCGATTTCTTCCTCGCCGGTTTGCGAAGCGTCGTGATTTCGTTTCGTAGAATACTCATCTTTTCCTTCAGCAGATTCCGATTCCTCTCGCTGTGTTTCGCTATCTGCGTCTGCAATTGTTCCAGCGAGATTTTCAGCCTGGGAATTTCTTTTTCATCGGCCAGGGGATAGGCCGCTCTGTACATGTCGTCGAGCGGGTCTATGACCTTCTTAAGCGCATAGATTTCGCCGATAATGGCTTCCTCCATCCGCACCTGAAAATCGAGCTTTTCGACATCACCTTGTTCGATCGCCTTTTCTTCCTGCTCCAGCACAAGGAGATATTTCTCGAATTTTTCTTTCTGTCTGAGAAGATGCATCCGGAGTTTCTGCAAAATCGCCACACGCTCCGACAATTCCTTCTCGTCGAAGCTCTGTGTCCGATCGTCGGTCACGCTCGACCTCCCTTTCTATCCGGCTATGTTGACGCCCGTGGAAACCGATTTAGACGGATCGAATACCGCTTTCCCTGCGATTTCCGCCCACGCATTGCGCAGTTCAGACATGAGCGCCTTCACCTCGAGAAGGGCACCCATCTGCTTTTTTATATTCGCTTCCATGAGTTTCTGATTGAAAAATATGTACAGGCTAAAAAGGTGCTTCGCTATGTCGCCGCCCCGCTCGAAATCCAGAGAAGCCATCAGCTCGGTGATGATATCCTGAGCCTTCAGAATAGCATTGTTCACGATATCGAGCTGTTTGGTCCTCCTCTCAAGCGCTTCGGACGCGATGGTGATCTGGCGAATCGCCTCATCGTACAGCATGACGATGAGTCTTCCGCCGCCCGCAGTTTTGATTTTCGTTTCTTTATATGCATTGAACGCTTGCATCTTGTTCAAAGTCATCCCCTCCTAAGCACTACGCTCCTAGTATCGACTCTCAGGATTCGTAGCTTTATCAAATCTACTCCTAATGTGCAGGCCTTTCAAGGTCGAAAACCGCTTATTTCGCATGTTCCATCAGAGCCGAAACAGGCACCACCTTGTATCCCAAAGCGAGAAGGCCGTTTATGAGAATATCGAGTTTTTGGTAGAAATAATCGTCCCTTCCTCCCGCTGGCCTTCCGAAATTGATGGGAACGATGGAACCCGGTTTTTTCAAGACCATGACGCGTTCCACAAGGTCTGCGGAATTCATGTATACGGCCGATGTGCCACTTTTTTCGACTTTTGGCACCCAATCGAGTGCATCCACATCCCTTCCAATATACGCATAGTTCATTTCCCTGGAGACCTCTATGATATCGCTGTTCACGAAGTAAAACGGCGCATGCCAGAGCAGAGAGACTTCTTTGCCGGTCACTGCGAAATAATCGTCCTCATTGCGTGCGAGACCGCCTTTTATGAACTCCCTGTCCACTTTGAACCGCGCATCCGTCATATTGAAATAGGTATAAAACAGGGATCCGACCTCATGTCCCGAATCCGCTATTTCCCGCACTGCTCCTGGATGTCTGCGTATGAACTCCCCGTTCACGAAGAACGTAGCCCGGATTCCGTATTCCGCAAGAGTCGAAAGTACGGGGGTAAGTCCCTCTACGGAATCCACTGCATTGAACACTAAAGCCACCTCCCTGCGCCGTATCCGAGAACCGTGCGTGAAATTAAGGAAGTCCACCGGTTCTTCCTGTTCCGGGAAGGGCTCGTAGAGCTGTTTTGGATAATCGAACAGGGGATCGGTACCGAAGCCTTTTATATTTCTCACCATGACCATATTGCGATAGCTTCCCGTGGAAAGCGGCTCCAGATACACCCTGAACGAATTCGAAGCGACCCTCGGTTGTAGCACAGAAAAGGCCCCTATGCTCTGCCATTGCTGTTTCTCCGGCAGGTAGGAATAGTTCCTGCCCTGAACCTGAACCATGAGCGACTCGTCTTGGGAAAATCCGTACTTTTCCGGTTGGGACAGGCAGATAATTTTGCCCGAACCTCCGTAGATGTTCCTGAGCTCCGAGTACCAGGCCCCGCATACAAATACCTCGTCCTCGTCCTTCCAGATGGAGCGGATCGGTTGTGGATGGAGGAACGTTATTTCATCCCGCCAGGTCTTGTAGTTCTTTACCACGACCTTGTCTTTTTTCAGTAGCACAGCATTGCGTTCATCAGGGGAAAGCTCTATAGAAAAAACGCCGGTATCGTCGGTCTTGATAAAGGTGTTCGCCAAAGAACTCGCATCCAGCTTCACTCTGAAAATCGAAGAAGTGTTCGCCCCCTTATCTATGCTCTCTGCGAGCAAGGTGATGGTGCCGTCCAGAGACCAGAGCACGTTCGAGATATTCGTGTTTCTCGGCAGATAGAGGTACGGAAGGCTTCTGATATCCCCTTTTGAACTGAAATCATCGGTCCCGAGGAAGTATAAGAAGATATTCCTTCCCCCCTTATTCACGAGAATATATTGATCGTCGGGAGAAATCCAGAAGCGGTCGAAATTATGATCGAACTCGAAAGAGAGTTTTCCTGCCACTGAACCGATGGGCAGAAGTCCTTGGTACAGCGAACGCGTGAAAAATTCCACGCTCATGACCCTGTATACGAGGTCGCCGGCTATATAGTACAGAGCATTCTTGGCCCCCCAACTGACGCAGGATATTTTACCCGGACCGATAGGCCTATACTCCTCGCTGAGTACTCTGTTTTCTTTGTACTGATCGAGCGAATAATAGTAGAGTGCGTTGTTTTTCTCATAAATGAAGAATTTTGCGTCTTTCGACCACCGGACGGGCGGCTCGTTCAAGGACAGCTCTACTTTGCGGCTAACAACTAATTCCTTGTTCTTGGCGAGGTCTATGAGCACAAGATCGGCGAATGCAAACGAAGTAGGAGCGAGATACAGAAGAAAATTGCCATCCGGCGAGGCTTGAATCGGATTGATTTTTCCGGTTTTTATCTGATCGCCTCGCACAAACGACGGGAGCGTACTGATGGAGGCCATGCTGTTGAAATTTCCGTCGGATCTGGCTACTCCGAACCGGTTCTGGATCTGGAGGAATCCTTTATCCCTCAGGAACATGACATTCTCGGGAAAAAACGTGAGCTGATCCATGGTTTTTTTCTGCAGGTTGGAAATGAAGAGCGTATCGTATTCCCCATATCCCGGAAAATCGGCCCGTGCCCTGTATGCGAGCATATCCTGACCGGACAAATCGAGCCCTGAGAACACAACTTCCGCAGATACGAAAGAAAGCAAACATGAAACCGTAAACAAAAAGATAATCAAACGCTTCACATGGTACCTCTTCGTTACATTATCGGCAAACTCGAGGTCGGTTTATACTTCCGGAATCCGGCATAATGGCTTCGAAAATTTCAAGGTTTCGTGGAAAGGAACTCTTCCAGCTCGATTTCAAGATCGCCAAGCACGGATTCCATATGCTCGAGCCTGCGCATGGCGTCAGGGAGGAGCTTTTTTTCGACCGCATACAGGGAACTCTCTATCACGTCTTCAAATCTAGGAGATGCCATTTCCGTACCGCAGAAGGGACAGTACCGGTACGTTTTGTTCACAACTTGCCCGCAGAAAGGGCAAAATACTACTGCTTCCATAAGGCAGTAGTATTATAAATTGGAAAGGAACGGGAAAGCAAGGAAAGTTATAAAAAACATGATACGTGCACTGTCGGCCTTGAGCATTACAGTGGCCTGAGGGCGCAGCATTTCAAGCCACTTCGACAGCACCGGGATTCCGTGTCTTCAGCGGTAGCACGGCACCTTCCCCGAACACATCGCCCATATATGCGACGTACCGGCCCAAAGAATGCACAGGAATATACGCCTGTATTGTGCCTGCGAATCCCCCTCCGTGCACCCTGCACGCTCCGTCTTTTCCCAGGAATTTTTCAGTCAAGGCGAGCCCGACCGAAACACCCTGTTCTGCCGGGTTGTGCGTTGTAAAAATATTCTGCAGCTGGTTGCGGGAGGAATCGCCCGACTCTTGTACCAGTTCGATGTATCCGCCGATATCCCCTCGCTTCAGCGCTTCGACCATTGCGGCAACGCGGTCATTCTCCTCTATGAAGTGTACGGCCCGGAGAAAGGCGCGGTCGGAAGTCGCTCTCCGAATTTCTTTGATCCGCGAAAAAAGTTCCTCTTTCGCGACACCACGCAGCGTTTCTCTGCCGAATTGTCGAGCAACCGCCCGCATATCGTTGCGTATGGAAGCATAATCCGATGTCAGATTGCTGTGGCTGCCCCCCGTATTGACCACCACAAGCGCATACCCGTACTGTTCGAAATCAGTTTGAATCCGTTCCCACGCCGGTCGTTGGGGGTTTTCGAAATCTATCGAAACTATTCCGCCGGATGCGCATGCCATCTGATCCATAAGGCCACAGGGCTTTCCGAAATAACGATTCTCTGCGTATTGCCCGATCAGAGCGACTTCCTCCCACGGTACAGCGCCCGTATTGAAAAGATGATTGAAAATGGTTCCAAACAGCACTTCCACCGATGCGGAAGACGACAGTCCCGATCCCTGCGGAATGTCGGAATCCATAACCCCTTCGAATCCGCCGTATGCATAGTTCCGTTCCTCAAAAGCGGCCGCGATCCCTCTGATCAACGCCTCCGTTTTCCCTTCTTCGGTTTGCCGCGGAGAAAGTGAACTTAGCTCGACGGAAAACGGTTTCGAGAAACCGTCCGACCACAACTCTACACGGGATGCTCCAGACGCCTTTACGCAAGCTACCGCATCGAGCCGAACCGATGCTGCAAGGACGCACCCGTTGTTATGATCGGTATGGTTGCCTGCGAGCTCGGTTCTACCCGGGGAGGAAAAAAAACGCCAATCGCCTTGTCCGAACCGTTCCACCGCTTGTGCAAGCAGTTTCTCATACCTGCTGTTCTGCGCAGCAATTCGATCAGAGCCGTACAGCTCTCCGAAGAGGCCGCGCATACAGGAGGTTTCCTGCAACTCCTTGAACTCTAATACGTTATGCATGATCCGTATCTCTGTAATGAATGTCCGGGCATGCGCGGAGCAATTCCGCAGCCCGTTCCGGCGTCATGTCGCGTTGGGGCATACAGAGCAGTTCGTAGCCGACCATGTGTTTCTTCACGGTGGCAGAACGCAAAAGCGGTGGGAAATAATGGAAATGGAAATGCCATTCGGGATACGATTTACCCATACACGGCCGCTGATGTACGCCCATGGAATACGGAAATGTCGTGAGAAAAAGATTATCCAGCTTGATCCCTGCGTACTTCAATATCTCTGCGAGAGCGGACCGTTCGCTCTCCGCCATTTCATCGATCCCCGCCATATGACGCTTCGGCACGATCATGATCTCGAAAGGCCATACCGCCCAGAACGGTACCAGCATCACGAACGAGCCATTTTCGAAAATGACTCGTTCGTTCAGTCCGAGTTCTTTCTCAACATAGGTACACAACAGGCAGCGTCCGTGCTCTTCGAAGTATTTCCGTTGATGCAGCGTCTCGCGCTCCGGCAGATCCGGAATCATGCTGGATGCCCAGATCTGGCCATGCGGATGCTGATTCGAACAACCCATCATTATGCCGCGGTTCTCGAATATCTGGACGTACCGAATATGTTCGGAACCGGAGAGCTCGACGAACTGATTCACCCATTCATCTACAACCGCCTTTATCGATGTTGTCTGCATTCTCGCGAAACTCAGATCGTGCCGTGGCGAAAAACAGATGACTTTGCAAACACCTCGTTCAGTCCTTTTGACGAACAGATCATCGGCATTCGACGAGGCTTCCGGAGCGGTCTCGATCAGCGCCGGAAAGTCATTCACGAAAACGAACACATCCTTATAGACGGGATTGACTCGGCCGTTCGCCCGTCCGTTTCCGGGGCAGAGATAACAGGCTGGATCGTATTCCGGTCGACTTTCTGGAGCAGGCTTTTCAACATGTCCCTGCCACGGACGTTCAGTACGGTGCGGGGAGCAGAGAACCCACTCCCCTGAAAGCGGATTATACCGCCGATGGGGGTATGTATCGATGTCCATGCTTCCTCCTGCGGTGTACAGCATGACCGAACCGCGCGGTCCCGCTGCACCGTGCGAGTATGAACGATCATAATCACATTCGCAGGATATTGCAACACGACAGGATGGCAGTCATACAATTCCAACGCTGGCGTGCCGACACCTCAGCCGTTCCACTTGGTTCCTCGGAGGTCTTTCCACATGCCGCCTTCCGCATATCGCTCGGGATACAGTATCTTAGGCCGGGGATCTTCGGCAACATCGAGCTGGAGCACCATCCATTTCGGGTACGGAGTTCCGGGATGCGTCGCTGCATCGAGAGCCTTCATATCCTCATCGGCCAGCTCAAGATCCACCGCCTTGATGTTATCGTCCAAATGCTCGGTCTTGCGCGCTGCTATGATAACGCTGCTCACCATGGGTTTTTTCAGCACCCAGGATAGAGCCACCCTTGCAGGGCTCACTCCGTATTTTCTCGCTATGCGCCGGAGTTCATCGACTGCCCGGTACCCCAGTTCCTTGTCGAAGGGGACAAATTGCCCTGCCTGAGAAAATCGCGTACCAGGAGGAGGCGGATTCGCACGGTCGTATTTACAGGATAAGAATCCTCCTGCAAGCGGACTCCACACAAGGATTCCTAAGGAGTGGTATTCCGCACAGGATACCCATTCGTGCTCTACACCGCGGTCGACGAGGCTGTAGTGCAGTTGGGCAGTGACGTATTTCTCCAGGTGTTCCCGCTCCTGTATGCCGAGCGCCGTCGCAGCCTGCCAGGATGTGTAATTGCTCAAGCCAATATATCGAACCTTGCCCTGTCGCACGAGATCGTCCAGCGTTCTGAGCGTTTCCTCTAAAGGCGTATTGCTGTCCCAACCGTGGACCTGATACAGGTCTATGTAATCGGTCTGCAGCCGTTTCAAACTGCTTTCCACTCCCCGCATAATGTTCACACGTGTGGCGCCGCTGCGGTTGAAATTGTTGCTCATAGGGAGCCTTACCTTTGTGGCGAGTACGATATCTTCCCGGATCCCCTTGAGGGCGTTCCCCAGAAGCGTTTCGCTTTCTCCGAGGCTGTACACATCCGCGGTATCTATGAAATTGATACCCCTATCCAGGCTAAACTTGACCATAGCGCTGGTCTCCGCCTGACCCAGGGAACCCATGTTCATCTTGCTGCCGAACTGCATGGTGCCGAGAGACACAGCACTTACGATAAGTCCGCTGTTTCCTAATTTCCTGTACTTCATCTCTTCAACCCCTCATAAAAGCCTTTTACTATGAACAATCCCGCTGTAGCCCCCGGATCCTGTTTTCCTCTGGATTGCTCCTGATAATACGCGATGCGGCCGTGCTTCGCCGTCATATCCTTCGTCGCTTCGAGCCCTTTCTCGGCCGCCGTCACAGCTTCCGCGAGCGCTTCCCGCTCAGTATCGGTTTTTTTGGCTGCGAGAGCATCCGCCGCAGGCTTTATCGCATCGATGATGGTCTTCTCCCCCGGCTGAGCCTTGCCCCGTTCCATGAGCCCTGCAACGAAGGCCTGGAAAAAATCCGCAAGCTCTGCAGTACCGATCGATACTTTCCCGCCGAGCGCTTTGCCGCCGCGCATAAAACCTGTAGCGACGAGCGTTCCCATAGTAGAAGGAGCGGCTTTTGCCATGACCATGCCTGCTTTCATGAGCACCTTACCGATATCCGTTTCATTCGAGGATTTCAGCTCTTCATCCGCAGCGGCGAAAGCCTTTGTCATCGTGAGCCCCAGATCGCCGTCCCCCATGGCTCCGTCGAGTTGGATGAGATACTCCTTCTGCTCCTCCATGATAGCCCGTATCGATCGGATAATATGCAAGATATCATTAACGTCAAGCATGCACAGAACCTCCTAGTTGTGCGAAAGCTGTCTCTGTTCGAAGAAAGGAGTGGACGCCGGTTTGGACAGCAAGGTTTTCAATTCCCCGTCCAGCTTCAAAAGCGATATGGAAAAGCCCGCCATCTCCATGGAAGTGGCGAATTCGCCGACATACACGTGGAAGACTTGGATGCCGTTCTCTTTCAGTACCGCATGGATCTTTCTGTGAACGACATACATCTCTTCCTTGGGCGTGGCGCCAAGGCCGTTTATCAGTACCGCTACCTCGTCGCCTTTGGCGTAGGGAAGATCGTTCAGGATCGCTTTCAGCATTTCATCCACTATTTCGTCCGCAGGCCGCAGCTTGCCCCGCCGTATGCCCGGTTCGCCGTGTATGCCCATGCCTATTTCCATTTCGTCATCCCCGATGGTGAAAGACGGTTTTCCGACTTCGGGGACTATGCAGGGGGTAGTGGCCACTCCCATAGTCCGCGTATTGTCTGCAGCTTTCTGCGCTACTCGTTTTACCTCATCCA
>CAZWAS010000105.1:0-597 GCA_964631915.1 uncultured Spirochaetales bacterium
AGCCTTCTCGGTATGGGCGCAGGAGTGCTTCTTTTCATCAAACTCTGAGGAACACCATATGGAAACCATCATACTCGCATCCGCTTCCGCACGAAGGCAAGAACTCATCAAACAAATGGGACTTCCCATCGTCGTAGTTCCTATGAACATAGACGAAGATGCGTTCCCCCATTTCGCTGCACGGGAACTCGCACAGGAGCTTGCGCTGAAAAAGCTCCACGCGTTCCTGGATGCATACAAAAATTGGGATCATCAGTGGGCACTGGCTGCTGACACGCTCATAGAGCATCGAGGAAGTATCATTGGAAAACCTGAATACAGGGAAGACGCGAAACGCATGCTGAGAGCGTTCGCAGGCACGGCGCACACCGTGTATACGGGTCTTGCACTGTTCAACAGGAGAAGGAATACGGTAGATGTCTGCATCGACGAAACATCCGTCCTATTCTCGCACATGAGCGACGAAGAGATGGATTGGTACCTCGCTACGGACGAATGGCAGGGCGTCGCAGGGGGATACAGGATCCAGGGGAAAGGCGCCTGCTTCATCAAAAAAATCGAAGGGTCGCCGAGCAATGTCATGGGCTTGCCAATCCA
>CAZWAS010000105.1:607-837 GCA_964631915.1 uncultured Spirochaetales bacterium
GCATTTTATGAGATGTTAAAGAGAAACAATTACCAATTCCGTCCATGAGGACGGCAAACTCCGCCGTAAAACGGTGAGAAATAGTGAAGGACCGTGGAAACCGCCACGGAAATGAGGAGGTACCTTTGGCAGTAGTTACCATGAAAAACCTGCTTGAGTCGGGCGTACATTTCGGCCATCAGACCAAGCGCTGGGATCCCAGAATGAAGAAGTATATCTTCGCGGAACGG
>CAZWAS010000105.1:847-14204 GCA_964631915.1 uncultured Spirochaetales bacterium
ATCCATATCATCGACCTGCAGAAAACGATCCAGGCGATCAAGGAAGCCTACGAAGCGGTGCGCAAGACCGTTCTCGAAGGCAAATCCGTGCTCTTTGTGGGCACAAAGAAACAGGCCCAGGCTGCGGTAGAACGGGAAGCCGAACGATGCGGCATGTTCTACATCAACAACCGCTGGCTCGGCGGCATGCTCACCAATTTCACCACTATAAAGAAATCGTTGCTCCGTCTGAAAAAACTCCAGAAAATGGAAATCGACGGGACATTCGAGAGTCTGACCAAGAAAGAAGTGGCAATTCTCATCAAGGAAAAAAGCAAGCTCGAAAAGAACCTCGGCGGTATAAAAGAAATGAAAGACCTTCCTGGTATCCTATTCATAATCGATACCAGAAAAGAGGCCATCGCAGTGGCGGAAGCGCGCAGAATGGGTATTCCCATTGTGGCGATAGTCGATACCAATTGCAATCCGGAAGGCATCGATTACCCGATTCCCGGCAACGACGATGCAATCCGGGCGATCACCCTGTTCACTCAGATCATAGCGAATGCGGTCGTGGAAGCAGATAACGCGATTGGTTTGGAAGTCATAGAAACGCTGCAGGACGACGAAGCGGATTTCGACAAAAACATCCCGACAAAGGATCAGCGCGAATCCGAAGAATTCGAGCGCATTGCGCTCGGTGCGGCTGTTGCGGAAAACGCTCAGGCATCGTCTGAAAGCTTTACGGATGAAGATTATTCGAATTATACGCCTGAAGACGACAATAAGTCAGCGAACGACGAAGTCACTCATGCGGATGCCGTAGGAATCGACGAAGACAAACTCTACGGAGAATGATGAAGAGGAGTCACTACAGTGGAAATTAAGGCACAAGATGTAAAAAGACTGCGCGAAAGAACCGGCGCTGGTATGATGGAATGCAAAAATGCATTGACCCAGGCGGAAGGGGATTTTGCAAAGGCGGAAAAAATTCTCAAGGAACTCGGCCTTGCAGCAGCTGAGAAACGGAGCGGAAGGGCGACCAATGAAGGCCGCGTTTTCTCGAAAATCACCGCATCCAAAGGAGTTCTTCTCGAACTCTCATGCGAAACCGATTTTGTGGCGCGGAACTCGGATTTTCTGTCGCTCGGAAACAGCCTGTTGGGGATGATCATTGACAAGAATCTCTCAAGTACGGATGCTTCGCTCGAAAACAAAGTGAAGGACACGATCGGTGTCATAAAAGAGAACATAACGCTCCGCAGATTCAAAACTATTACGGCTGGAAGCAACGAGTTCCTTACAGACTACATCCACGGCGAAGGTAAGATCGGCGTCATCGTAAAAGTGAAGGTCGGTAAACCGGAATTGGCGCAGGATGAAAGTGTAAAGGCTTTCGCATTCGATTGCGCTCTTCACATCGCAGCATACAATCCGCTTTTCCTTTCCAAGGACAAAGTGGACGAAGCGTATGTGAAGGAACAGGAAGGAATTTTCACAAAACAGGCGGAGAATCTCGGGAAACCGGCGAACGTGCTGGCAGGCATTATCAAAGGAAAGCTCAATAAGCACCTGGCGGAGATTTGCCTCCTCGACCAGGCTTTCGTGAAAGACGACAAGCGGACCGTTGCAAAGGTCGCAGCGGACTTGAGCAAGGAAAAAGGCGGGGAGATTTCCATCACCGATTATCTGTATTTCAAGGTCGGAGAAGAAATCGCTTCATGAATCGCATTTTGAAATACCTATCGCTTTGAGATACACTTTAGAATGTATGTGCGCTCCTTTGTCGGAGCGCCTTTTTTAGGAGGAGGTGTTATGGATACCATAGGTCAAGTGAAAGCCGCTACCGAAGAAAAAATGAAAAAAAGCGTCAAATCCCTGAAAGACGACTTCAATGGAATAAGGACAGGAAGGGCATCCGCAGCTCTTTTCGACAAGATAAAAGTGGATTATTACGGGCAGAAAACTCCCTTGAGCCAAGTTGCGACAATCTCCATTCCCGAAGCGAGGCTCGTCGTCATACAACCGTGGGACAGATCCGTTCTTCCTGAAATCGAAAAGGCGATCCAGAAATCCGAACTTTCCGTCAATCCGGCGAACGACGGAAAAGTGCTTCGCATCAATATTCCGCCGCTGACGGAGGAACGGAGAAAGGAATTCGTAAAAGTCGCAAAAAACATGGCGGAGCAGAGCCGGGTAGCGGTCCGCAATATCCGCAGGGACACGAACGAGGAATTGAAAAAGCTGCAGAAAGAGGGAGTCATCAGCGAAGACGACGTGAAACGCGGAATGGATGAGATTCAAAAACTCACCGACCATTACATAAAAGAAATAAACGATGCCTTAGAGCATAAAGAAAAAGAAATCATAGAGATTTGATGGACAACCCGCATCTTTCTTCCGACCCTCGACGCCTTCCCGAGCATATTGGAATTATTATGGACGGCAACGGCAGATGGGCAAAAGCCAGAAATCTTCCCAGGACACAAGGCCACAACGAGGGACTGCAGGCTGCAAAACGCGTGGTAAAAGCCTGTTCGGAGCTCGGTATCCGTTTCTTATCTTTGTACACATTTTCCACGGAGAACTGGAAACGGACCGAAGAAGAGGTCTCCTTTCTCATGGGACTTCTCGTAAAACATCTGAAACGCGAATACGATTTTTACCGTCAGAACAGCATCCGAGTCATACATTCCGGTGACATAGAAGGGCTTCCTCAGGAAGTGCAAGCCGAGATCCAATCGGTGACGAAGGACACGGCGTCCTTCTCGGGACTCACCGTTAATCTCGCCATCAATTACGGCGGAAGGAACGAGATCGTCCGGGCGTGTAGAAAATGGTTTCAGGCTTTGAAAGGAAACGGAGACGGGAACGTATCGCTTTCGGAAGAACAGTTTTCGAAGTATCTGGATCATCCGGAAATCCCGGATCCGGACATGATAATACGGACCGGCGGAGAAATGCGGTTGTCCAACTTTCTCCTGTGGGAAAGCGCATATGCTGAATATTATTTCAGCGACAAATTGTGGCCAGACTGGGGCGGAGATGATATTCTCGATGCTATCGCAAGCTACCGAAAACGGGAACGGCGATTCGGCGGTGTCAGGTGAGAAACATATACTTCAGGCTTCTTGTTTTTTTTGTCGGTATACCATTCCTTCTTGCAGTCATCATCTTTCTTCCATACTATAAACATCTCGCATTCAACATTCTCACCCTGGCGGCATCTGTCATTGGAGCCATCGAAACCGCTCACTTTTTTTCGAGCAGGGGTATGGCTGTCCACAAATTCTTCGCACCTGCTGCAGGCGCCATTGTGACGATAACGACCTACTTCGAAGTGGCAGGCGTACTTCCCCGCGATTCGGTCTTTATCGCTGTTCTTTCACTCGGCTCTGCCGTCCTCCTATTCCAGGTAAGCACGCGCAAAGAACAAGGATTTTCAGATATCCTCCCGCGGGTTGCCACATCGATCACAGTGCTTTTTTATCCGAGCCTCTTTTTCTCCTATATCGTGCGTCTGTCGGAATTCCGGCATGCGACATATTTCATCATCTGTTTTCTCGTAAGCGTGTTCTTGAACGACGCAGGCGCATGGCTTTTCGGTATGCTGTGGGGGAAAAGGTCGAGGAACGTCATTGCGGTGAGCCCGAACAAAAGCATCATCGGGTTTGTGGGTGGATTCATCGGATCCTTTATAGGAATACTTGGAACCTATTTTCTGTTTCCGTTCCTGTTCAAAACAGGCATTCTCCCTCTGATACTGCTCGCGTTCGGCATAGGAATCGCCACTATACTGGGAGATCTCATCGAATCCGCTATGAAACGCTCCTCCGGACTCAAGGATTCCGGAAACATCATTCCCGGCAGAGGGGGGCTTCTCGATTCTTCGGATTCCTTGCTCTTGAGTGCTCCTCTTTTTTATTACGTGCTTTTGCTCATTGCACGCTGATACCATCGTATGCAAAGGACGAAGTCATGAAAAAAGCAATAATCCTCGGCAGCACTGGTTCGATAGGACAGACTGCCATGATCATCATGCGCAACTTGAGAGACATATACACTGTCGTCGGTCTTTCCGCTCATGTCCATGAACAGGAACTGCTCGATCAGGCGAACGAATTCAACGTGAAAGCGCTCTGCCTTTCCGGTCGCAAACCCCTGTCCCATAAAATAAAGTATCAGGGCGCGAACGGCCTGCTTCACATGATCGAGGAAACGGAGGCCGATATACTCCTGAACGGCATACCCGGTTCAGACGGTCTGCGGCCGTCGATAAAGGCGATCGAAACGGGAAAAGATCTGGCTCTCGCGAACAAGGAAACCTTAGTCATGGCAGGGCCTCTGATCAAAGAGCTTGCGAGAAAATATAAAAAGCATATTCTTCCTGTGGATTCTGAGCATTCCGCAATCTTCCAACTACTCCGTAAAATGCCACGAAACACCATCGAGGAAATAGTGCTCACCGCATCGGGCGGCGCATTCAGGGACACTCCAATCGAAGATCTGAAGAATGTCACACTTAACGAAGCGCTGGTTCACCCGACATGGAGTATGGGACAGAAGATTACCATCGACTCGGCTACTATGGCGAACAAAGGGCTTGAAGTCATCGAAGCGAAGGAGCTTTTCTCCCTCGATGTTTCGCAGATCAAGGTTGTGATTCACCCTCAGAGCTATGTGCATTCCTTCGTGCGCTCCAGAGACGGAGCCCTCTATGCTCAGATATCGCGACCCAACATGGGTATCGCGATTCAGACTGCTTTCACGTATCCGGATATTCACTATTCCAATATCGGAAGGCTCGATCTATTCGGAGCAACATTCACGTTTCTGGCTCCTGACAAGAGGAAATACCCCATGCTCGAGTTGGGCTACGAAGCAGCGACCAAAGGGGGCGATTACCCCATAGCCTACAACGCTGCGAACGAGCTGGCGGTTTCCGCCTTCGCGCACGGCAGAATATCCTTTCTCGATATTCCGAACGTCGTAAGATATACCATGGAAAAAAACTGGAATAACCATATCGAATCGTTCGATCAAGTGTTCGCACTGGATGAGAAAGCGAAGCGAATCGCGCATGAGGGGATCGTCCGCATCGGCCGCTGATAACCGCCGAACCCCCTTACAACCCGAGTATTCGCCTGTTCCGCTCCCGGTCCGTTCCGCCTCCTGCGAAATCGTCGAACGCCACATCGGTCGTTTCTATAATGTGCTCCGCAATGAACGGGGCGCCTTCCCTAGCTCCCTGCTCCGGACTCTTGATGCAGCATTCCCATTCAAGTATGGCCCAACCTTCGTATCCTGCCTCGGCGAGGAGCGTGAACACCCGCTTAAAATTCACCTGACCGTCTCCCAAGGATCTGAACCGGCCCGCCCTTCCCTTCCAGTCCTGATATCCGCCGTACACTCCGACCCTTCCTGAAGGATTAAACTCCGCATCCTTCACGTGGAATGCCTTGATCCTCGAACCGTAGAGTCGGATGAACTCCAGGTAATCGAGCTGCTGGAGCAGGAAGTGGCTCGCATCGTAGGTAAGACAGGCCGCCTCGTGGTTCTTCGTCTTTTCGAGGAACAGCTCGTACGTGGCTCCATCGTACAGATCCGAGCCAGGATGCAGCTCGTATCCGAACGTGACTCCGTGGTCCTTTGCAAAATCGAGAACAGGAAGCCACCGCCTCGCAAGTTCATTGAAAGCTTCATCCACGATTCCAGCAGGTCGCTGCGGCCACGGATAGATCATGTGCCAGAGCAGTCCACCCGACATAACGGATATGTGCTTTGTTCCGAGGTTCACGGATGCCTGCACCGATTTCTTCAATTGATCCTGAGCCCATGAAAGTCGTTCTTGCGCATTCAACCCTTTCGGATAAAACCCGTCGAATCCGACTTCGTAAGCAGGATGGAACGCCATAACCTGCCCCTGGAGATACGAAGCGATTTCGCATATTTCGAGACCTTTTTCCTTAAGCATTCCCTTCAAGTCGTCGCAATATGATTTCGATGCCGCTGCTTTGGAGAGATCGATGACTCTGCCGTCCCAACTCGGTATCTGGACACCCTTGTATCCGAGAGAAGAGACCCAGCGAGCAAGCCCTGCAAGCGAATTGTACGGTTCCTGATCGCGGAGAAATTGTGCAAGGAAAATGCCAGGGCCTTTCATTTTTTTCATACTTTCCTCCTTTGTATATCCGTTTTTTTGCTAATTTGTATGCTCATTGTACCAGAGTTACGTATTTTGTGAAGCTCTGTCCTGCATTCTCCGGAGTTTGACGAGGGTCGCCGTTTCGTCCAGAGCGACATGGCTCCATGTTACGAGCTCTCCGCATTTCACCGGTTTCAGCAACTTCGCTCCCGGAGCAAGGCCCACGGGAAGAGCGTCGGACCGTTCGGCATTCTCTTTCTTGTCGATCAAACCGTAATAGGTATACCCGCCGAACGCATCGAGCGTCTCGCCCGGCCGGAGATCCTTTTTCGCTATGGTCACGACGTCCGTCACTGGAATATCGAGAGGCACGAGGGTCTCCTCTCTGAAGAAAAAGGCGCGTGCTATGGAAACAGGAGCTTCGAGGAACCAGAGATGATAGGGTCTGAAAAACGTACAGTATTTCCCCTTTCCAATCTTCAGATAGGCGAGATCCGCTCTGATCCTCTCATCGGGAATCCGCACGGTGATGAAAACCCCTCCCGCCATCGGAGCCCCCTGAACGAAGTCGACGGCTCCCGGGAATTCGGAGATGCCTCCGTCCTCCTTGAGCGCGAATATACTGGTTATTGTTTCGGTGTCCGCTTCGGGTCCGACCATCCCCGGTTTCATTGGTCTGCAGCCAGTCGCATTCGCCACGCATGCCATTTCGAACATCGTTTTCGTTCCGTCCACATATGAGGCCATCTGAAATGGATCCTTGTCCGCTTTGCGCGCCGACTCCGCCACGGTATCCGGAGTCGCAGCCCTATCCATGGGATTATTCTTTCCTTTGCCTATCACAATGGGTTCGTAGCCCAGGGATTGTACGAAGTCCCAGAGCTCCATAATACAACCCGGTTCGTCCCCCGAGGAAACCGTATACATGACTCCCGCAGTTTTCGCAGCCTGTTTCAGTGCAGGTCCTACACTCACATCCGCCTCTATATTGACGAGCACGACATCCTTGCCGTTCCGTATTGCTTGGAATGCCGTTTCAGCCCCCGATGCGGGAGAAGGGGTCACATCGGTCACTATATCCACGACACCGATCTTCGATGCAAGGGCGATGTCGGCAGTGACGACCGTAAACCCTTTCTCCACGGCTTCCGCAGCCTTTGCAGGGTTTTCCGTTTCGATTATCTGCTCTTCGGGGACTCCGCCTTGGTCGATCAGTACTCTGCGGGCGAGGATAGGATCTGCGTCTGCGAGTACAGAGATTTCCATACCCGGCACGTAGCGCACTGCTGCGACAAAGCCGCTCCCCATCCAACCTGCGCCCGTAGAACCTATTCTGATTTTCCTGCCCTCAGCTTCGTAGGCTTTCAACTTCTTGTGATACATCGTTCTTCCTCTGAATCCTCAAACCGTTTTCGCCGAACCCATAAATTCCTCGACCTCCCGCCGCGACACAGGCTGCGTCGCACCCTTCTGCGCAGCCACCATAGCGCCGAGCGCATTTCCGAATCTGCATGCGTACTCAAGCCCCTTGTGTTCGAACAGGGCGCAGAGAAATGCTGCGGTGAACGCATCGCCCGAACCACAGGTGTCGGCGACTTCCACGACATACCCGGGCTGAAAAGTGCGCTCTCCGTTCTTCGCCATTGCAAAAGCGCCCCGTTTCCCCATGGTGATGATGCAACTTTCCAAACCATGGCCAGAAACCATGCTCTCTGCGAAAGCCTCGATATCATGAGAATACCCGAATACGTCCGCTACTACCGGCACTTCATCGTCGTTGAGCTTGATGATATTGCACCGCGCCACGGACGAGCTGATCGTTGCATTCGAATAACAGTTTTTTCTGAGATTGATATCCAGAAGCCTGTATTTCCCGGTGAACCTATCGAGCAGGGAATACAGGGTACGCCTTGAATCGTAGGAACGCTGGATCAGGGTGCCGAAGCAGAGACAGTCCGCGCTCATGACCAGATCCTCCACCGCTTTCGTGCATTCTATATGGTCGTATGCCACACCTTCCACGATCACATAGCTCGGATTCCTCTTTTCGTCCAAGGTGATCGGTACGGTGCCGGTCGGATGGTTGAAATCGATGCCGATGAACGACGTATCCATACCGAGGGATGCGATCTGTTCGAGCGCCTTGCGGCCGAGATTGTCGTCTCCCACCTTGCTCACTATGACGCCGCGCAATCCGAGGCTGTTCACGCGATATGCGAAGTTAAGCGGAGCTCCTCCGAGGACTGCACCTGCAGGAAACATGTCCCATAACGCCTCTCCGTATGCGACGACGATCGGTTTTCTGTTCTTTGTGTGTGCCACATTCACCCCCTTATGAGTTTTGCGAGCGCTTCGGCGGTGAAGCCTAAATACGCCGCGACTTCTTCGCCGGGACCGGATACGCCGAAGGCGTTTATACCGAAGACATCCTCCGGGCTGCTTGCGATTCCTTCCCATGCGCACGTGACTCCTGCTTCCGCAACTACGGTTCTGACGCCCGGAATCAGGATGCTTTCCCTGAACGCCTTGTCCTGCTGCAAAAACAGTTCCCTCGAAATCATGGACACGATGCGCAACTTTTTGCCTCCTGCGGATGCTCCGGCTTTCAGCGCAAGCTCGACTTCAGAACCGGTTCCGACGACAATGACATCGGGTCTACCTGCGCAGTCTGCAACGACATAGGCACCCTTGCGCATGGTTTCTTTCCAGTTCTTGTCCTTTTTGGTATATACGAGGAGGGGTTGCCGCGACAAGGCGAGCACCGTAGGGCCATCGAGCCGATCCATGGCCATACGCCATGCCTCGACCGTCTCTTCTGCGTCGCCGGGCCGCAACACCATCATGTTTGGGATGATGCGGAGGGATGTCAGATGTTCTATGGGTTGATGGGTCGGTCCATCCCCGCCTACATATATCGAATCGTGCGTGAGTACATACACCACCGGCAACTTCATAAGCGCAGCGAGGCGCATGGGTGGGCGCATGTAGTCTGCAAAAACCACCAGAGTACCGCAGAATGTCCTGTACCCCCCGTGAAGCGTTATTCCGTTCACTATGGACGCCATGGCATGCTCACGCACTCCGAACCTGATGGTCTTCCCTTCGATATGTTCAGCGCTGAACTCCCCGTGGCCTGGCATTTCGGTTTTCGTCGTGGAAGCGAGATCGGCTGACCCGCCGATGAAGTTCTTCACCGCATCGGCATATGCCTTGATGACTGCACCGCTCACATCGCGGGTCGCGTGTTTCTGTCCGGCCTCATACCTAGGGAGCTTTGCGAGCGCATAGTATTCCTTTCCGTACGAAAGAAATATCTCGAGCTCTTTTTTCAGATCGGGATTCTCAGACGCCCAAGCATTGTATTGTTCCTGCCAGGCATCGTACCGCTGTTTCCAGACCGATTGCCGTTCCTGGAAATATTCGACAGCCCTCGGGTCCGTGTAAAAATCGACATCCTCGGGGCAACCGAGGGCCCTCCTTGTGGCCTTGACTTCCTCTTTTCCCAGAGGGGTACCATGCACCTTGTGGTGACCTGCGAGATTCGGAGACCCCCTTCCTATGACGGATTTCAGTAGTATGAGGGTCGGTTTTTCCCGTTCGCGTTTTGCTTCTTCCACGAGCCTTGCGATCTGCTCGATGTCATACGCATCGCCTTCGAGGGTTTGCCATTTGTACGCCCTGAACCGGCCAGCCACATCCTCCGTGAAGGTGATGTCCGTAGCCCCCTCTATGGTGACCCTATTCGAATCGTAGAACACGATGAGCTTACCGAGCTTGAGGTGGCCTGCGAGAGAGGCAGCTTCTGCGGTCACGCCTTCCATGAAACAACCGTCCCCGGAAATGACGTACGTGTAATGATCTATGATGGTGTGTTTCCGCGTGTTGAACCTGTGCGCAAGCTTTTTCTCGGCGATCGCCATGCCTACTGCGGTTGCAAAACCCGCACCCAGAGGACCGGTCGTGGTTTCGACCCCCATAGTGTGCCCGTATTCCGGATGGCCCGGCGTGAGCGAACCAATGCGCCTGAACCGTGCAATGTCTTCTTTTGTAAGCCCATACCCGGACAGGTGGATAAGCGAATACAGAAGAAGCGAACCGTGACCGGCGGACAGCACGAACCTATCCCTGTCTATCCACTGAGGATCCTGGTTATAGTGTTTCAGTATCTCTCCGTACAATACTGCACCGAGTTCCGCACACCCCATAGGCATGCCAGGATGGCCGCTAGTGGCTGTTTCCACTGCATCGATGGTCAGCATGCGTATGGACGTGGCTACGGCTTTCAAAGCTTGTACATTCATAGCACCCCCCAACTTAACGCACTAAGGTTACGATAAATGAGGGGTTCTGTCAACCACTCCTCTCGGATATCTGCCGCCTTTGGGCATATCAAGTGGCGCTCAGTGCGAATTTGTACTTGTCGCCTCTGTATATCGATTTTTCCATCTCCAGTATGATTTCCTTTGCAACAAATGTGACTCCTTCGAGAAGCAAACAGGGGGTATGCTTAGGCATACCGAAAATCCGTTCGATCTCTTCGTCCGCAGCAATCGCACTTATCATTTGACGGATCTCTTTCATTTCAAGATTGAACGCCTGTTCGTAAAGATCGTACAGCGAAGCGCTGAGGTCGCTCTCCGTTATGCCAGGGCACAAGTCGAGATTGATATAGCGTTCTTCGAGCAGCATAGGAATCTCGCTGCCGTACCTGAGCCTGCGTATGCGGTATACCGGACCTTTCATGGTATATTTTCTGCCATTTATAATCGCCGAATATCCGTCTTTTTCCACACCCCGAAAAAGCACATGCGTCATAGGAACATAGCCCGCTTCGGTCATATTCTTAGTGAAGCTGAGAATCCTGTTCACGGTGCGAAGCACATTCTTCTGCTGGACGTACGTCGCCTTGCCTTTCACACGGATGCCCCAGCCTTCGGCTTCGAGAAATCCGAGGGCTTTCCTTGCGGTAGTATTGCTTACCCCGTAAACGCGGATGATTTCGTTTTCCGAAGGAATTTTCATCCCTGGCTTCAAATCGCCGGAACGGATAGCGTCGATGATCTGTTTCGCTATGAGCATGTATTTCGGGAGCTTCGCGTTCCTATTCATCTGAAAGGAGCATAGTACGTACCGCGCGTATCTGTAAAGGTCGCTGGAGTCTCTACCGACAAGCCTCAGTATAGCGTACCTCGACCTGCAAGAAGCAGCGGATAGGAATCCGCTGTTGGTCGGTACGTGAGTTCCCGCCTTTTTCATGGACTTCGTCTCCTACAGAACGGTTGGCAACACCGATAGTGGTACGCACTTAGTACCGCAGCGATCGTAGGCACAAGAAGAGCGGAAAATCCATATCGAACGGCATCGGACTACTGTCCGTTAGAGTGAGATATGTGATTTTCCGCCCTTCTTGCAGTCTATGTTCAGCACAGAGAAAATTGCTCTATTTATCCGCCTTTCTTGACTTTGCTGCTTTCCACCTATATAAAAGCATGATGACCATCACCTTTCTCGGAACAGGAACATCGCATGGCATTCCTACAGTCGGCTGCTCTTGCCCTGTGTGTACTTCGGAAAACCTGAAAAACAAGCGGATGCGCTCCTCCCTCTGGATTCGTTCGGCGGACTCGTCCCTGCTCATAGATACCAGTCCCGAGTTCAGGCTGCAAGCCCTTCGGGAAGGTATGAAACGGCTCGATGCCGTTTTATTCACGCATGCGCATGCGGATCACAGCCATGGGCTCGACGATATCCGACCGCTCTGCAGAGAGAAACCTATTCCTGTATATGGGAACGCTTCGACGCTCGAGGAAATACGGCAGCGATTCTCGTATATTTTCAGAAAAACACAGATAGGCGGCGGCAAACCAAGAATCGAGCTCCATACAGTGAACGAAGGGAAGTTCCGCATAGGTGCCTTGGAGATAGCCCCCGTTCCGATCATGCACGGGGATCTCGTTATTCTCGGGTATCGCATCGGAGATATCGCATACCTTACAGACTGCAGCCGCATTCCCGAACAAAGCTATGCGCTACTCGCAGACTTACGAATTCTCATCCTAGGAGCATTGCGCTACAGACCGCACGAAACACATTTCTCGATCGAACAGGCTTCCCGCGAGGTGGAAAAAATCGCGCCGCAGAAGGCGTACTTCACACATTTCTGCCACGACATAGATCACGACAGACTCAGCAGCGAGCTTCCCTCAAACATCCGACCCGCATTCGACGGACTATCCATCGAAGCATGAATCGCGCCGCGTTCCGAATATTCAATGGGTAGCCGGAAGAATCTTTACTCCTTCCCTACTTGCGCAAAACGGCAACGAAGTACTAAAATTGGAACAGAAAAAAACGGACTGCGAAGAGTCTACGATGAACCAAAAATTATACGGTTCGACATCCGATAGGAAGACAGACGATATATAGTCAAAGGACAGAATGTGATAGTATACGTGCTCGACGGCGACGCCCGTACAAGAGCCGAATCCGCAGCTACAATCATTGGGGCCGGATACGGTGTCAGGGAATTCGCAGAGGGAAAAGAATTCCTTGCTTTCATTTCCTCGCAGAAAGATGAACATCCTTCGAACAGGCCGCAACTTCTCTTAATAGATCATCGCCTCCCCGATATGGAGGCGGAAGAAGTCATACACACCCTCGAGCAGGGAGGGACTCAATTGCCTTTCATCATAGTAACAGATACAGGCAATGAACGTATCGCCGTGGATATGATGAAGGCCGGAGCACTAGACTATCTCGTACGCGATGCTGCTTTTTTCGACATCCTCGCCGAAATCTTGAAAAAAGCCGAAACGCAGCTCGAAACTGAAAAGAGGCTGAAAATCATGCAACGGGCTTTGAAGCTCTCTGAGGATAAATTCACAAAAGCCTTCCAGGCCGCTGCAGACGCCATCAGCATCACAAAGCTTCGCGACGGCACTTTTATAGAAGTGAATGAAGCTTTCATCAAAATTTTCGGATTCACAAAAGAGGAACTCCTGCAGGGATCCGCTATAGATATAAAGGGGTGGCTGAATCCCGAAGACCGAAAAGAGCTCGTGAAGCAACTCGAGCAGACAGGAACAGGAAAAATCGAAACGGAGTTCAAACGGAAGGACGGTTCGGTGATTGTGGGCATGGTATCCGCAGGTCTCATCAATATCTACGGAGAACCCTGCATCATTTCGATCACGAGGGACATAACCGAAAGGGTTATGTACGAAAAACAGCGGG
>CAZWAS010000106.1:0-1986 GCA_964631915.1 uncultured Spirochaetales bacterium
TCGAGAGTACAGACCATGCCGGGTTCGAGCACATCGTCGCTCACAGGAATGAACAGCGGCGATTCGTGCGGAGAAAGCCCGATCCCATGCCCTGCATGATGCGGGAAATGTTTCGCCATTCCTTTCTGTTCGAAAAAGCCATACAGCTCATGATACACGTCTCGCGCCTTCATCGCAGGCTTCAGGAATTGCTCGGTGTATTCCAGAGCCCCGGTCACCAGGGAAAGCAGGTTTTTCTGTTCGGAAGAAGGTTCTCCCCCTACAACATAGCAACGGGCACTGTCCGCCCAGTATCCATAGGGTTCGATCTGGAGATCGATGATCATCGGATCGCCCGGTTTTAAAACATATGGCGTCGGTTCCCCCGGTCCGTCGAGTTTTAGGGTACGTTTTCCTGCCACGAAATCGCCGGCTGCTATGCCGTAGCCGGGGATCGCTTTCAGGTAAGCGGCAGAACATGCAGCATACACGCTTATTTCGCTCTCGCCTGCATGCATGTGTGAAAGCGCCTCCGTATAGCAAAGGTCGCTCAGTCGAGCTGCTTCCCGTATGAGTCTGATTTCATCTTCGTGTTTTCGCTCCCGCATCCTGAGAATATCGGCGCTTATATCAACAAATTCGGCATTCCCGTATACTTCTCCGAGAGCTTCGGCCACTGCGGCAGGAGCATATCGTTTCTCTATGCCGACGCGCGAGATTCTCCCGCTGTCCTGCCTGAGTTTCTCCTTGAAAGGAATCAACGCCTGCTCGAGATACATTTCGGTAGAGACATGGATATCGTAATCAGTATACGTCACCACATGGTTCACACCCGCTTCCTTCGCCATGGGCGCAGCTGTGTTGCTGCAGAATAGAAAATAATCGCCGGAAGCGAAACAGACCAGAAGTTCGGTCCTCAACCCGACCCAGGAATAGGGAATACGGAGAAAACCGGAAAGATAATAAATGTCCTTAGGATGGGAGATGACGGCCACCTCTATCCGTTTTTCGGAAAGCAGGCTGCACAGCCGGGCGGTTCTCTCGCGGCAGAGTTTTTCTTCCAGATGCTTCATGAAATCAGAATACCACGTTTCGTACCGTTAGGGAATGAGAAATCCGCTTTATTCTCTCGTAAGGTGCCTGTATTTGATCCTGTGCGGCTGATCCGCAGCGATACCGAGTCGCATGCGCCTGTTTTCCTCGTATTCCGTGTAATTGCCTTCGAACCAGAACACTTTGCTGTCGCCTTCGAAAGCGAGAATATGGGTTGCGATTCTATCGAGGAACCACCGGTCGTGGCTTATGACCACAGCGCAACCCGCGAAGTTTTCGAGCCCTTCCTCGAGCGCACGCATGGTATTCACATCCAGGTCGTTCGTGGGTTCGTCGAGGAGGATGACGTTCGCACCCTCTTTGAGCATCATGGCGAGATGGACGCGGTTCCGTTCGCCGCCAGACAGCACGCCGACTTTTTTTTGCTGATCCGCTCCGTTGATGTTGAACTGCGATACGTAACCGCGGGAGTTCACTTCCCTGGTGCCGAGTTTGATGATGTCCTGTCCGCCAGATATCTGCTCCCAGATCGTCTTGTTCGGATCGAGGACTTCCCTGCTCTGATCCACATATGCGAGCTTCACCGTCTCGCCAATCCGGATGGTTCCTGAATCGGGTTTTTCGGCTCCAATGATCATTCTGAACAGGGTCGTCTTGCCAGCGCCATTCGGTCCTATGACGCCGATAATGCCTCCGGGAGGTAAGCTGAAATTCATGTCCTCCACGAGGATCTTGTCGCCGTATGCTTTTGTCACATTCACGGCTTCTATGACGAGATTACCGAGTCGCGGCCCGGGAGGAATGAAGAGTTCAAGGTCTTTTTCCCGCTTCATGCTCTCTTGGTTCAGAAGTGTCTCGTACGATGTTATCCTCGCTTTGGATTTCGCGTGCCTTCCTTTCGGACTCATTCTGATCCATTCGAGCTCGCGGTCGAGCGTTTTCTGCCGTTCGGTC
>CAZWAS010000106.1:2061-6716 GCA_964631915.1 uncultured Spirochaetales bacterium
CAAGGTATGCCTTCTCCTCGGTCGAGTTCCAGGATCCATTCTGCAACGTTGTCCAGGAAATACCGGTCGTGGGTCACAGCAATGATGGTTCCCTCGTACCGTTTCAGGTGCTGTTCGAGCCATGCGACGGATTCGGCGTCCAGATGGTTCGTCGGTTCGTCGAGGAGCAGTATATCGGGTTTTTTGAGGAGCAGTCTGCACAGAGCGACCCTCCGTTTCTCTCCGCCGGAAAGTACATCCACAGGAGTATCGCCCGGAGGACAGCGGAGCGCATCCATGGCCATGTCCAGCCTGGAATCGAGGTCCCAAGCATTCATGGCATCGAGTTTTTCCTGAACCCGTCCCTGTTCGGCGAGGAGTTTTTCCATTTCGTCGTCGGACAAAGGATTCGAAAACCGCTCGTTGATCTCGTCGTATTTTTTCAGGAGGTCCACAACTTCCTGCACTCCTTCCGTCACGATTTCTTTCACCGTTTTCTTCGTGCCGAGAAGCGGTTCCTGCTCGAGATATCCAATCGTATATCCAGGCGAGAGAATGGTCTCACCACTGAAATCCTTATCGACTCCTGCGAGTATTTTCAGCAGCGAGCTCTTTCCGGAACCGTTCAGACCGATGACTCCGATCTTGGCGCCGTAAAAATAGGAAAGCGAAATATCTTTGAGCACAGTCTTCTGATTATAGTGCCTGCTCACGCGCACCATGGAATAGATGATCTTATTCGGTTCATTCGCCATATAACGCAGATACTCCTCGTGATTGTCCGATTGGGAAGCATACTACCATATTGAAAACAGCCTGCCTATAGGCAACCTTTTCGTCGGCAATTCTGAAAATAGTGTACGAAACATTCAAGGGTAGCGGAAAATCCATATCGAGCGGCATCGGACGAGACATGGATACCGGAAGTCTGATCAAAAGAAAGGCAGTATCAGCTTTCGCAGGGGAAAGTAATCCTGAAGCAGGTTCCTTGATTCACGGAATATTCGAGCGTACCCATGAGCTGTTCGCTGAGAGAATATACAAGCTTGTGCCCGAGCGTCGTGCTCTTGCCCAGATCGATGTCGCCGCCAAGCCCTATCCCGTTGTCTCTCACTTCCATCGTGCAGGTCTTTTCATCGACCTTGTGCAGACTGACGGATATTTTCCCGCGAGTGTTTCCCGGAAACGCATACTTGAGGCTGTTCGATATGAGCTCGCTCACGAGCAAGGCTAACGGGATTGCAGTGTCGATATCCAGGACAATGTCTTTCGCATCCACTTCGAATGCCACCTGATACGCGGAGACGTTATAGATATCGAACAATTTATCGCCGAGAGAGTGCAAATACTGATCCATAAATATTTTACTTATTCTCTCAGACTGATAGAGCTGTTCATGTACGAGAGCCATTGTATATATTTGCGTCTGGCTGTCCGTAAAAAGCTGTTTGTCCCGTTCGTGCTGGAGATATTCGCTCTGAAGGTTCAAAAGGCTCGATATGACCTGGAGATTGTTTTTCACACGATGATGTATTTCCCGCAACAGCGTTTCCTTCTCGGCGAGGGATTCTTTGAGCATTTTCTCCGCATGTTTTCTGGCGGTGATATCGCGGATAATGCCCACGGTTCCGGGCTGTTCGTTCTGGAAATCGGAAAGGGAAAAACCGGTGGCGCTGAGCTCCCCGTATGCAATGACAGATCCTTCCATAGGAGCGTTCTCCGCATTGTCAGAGCCAAGACGCAAGCGTACCTCGAGGTTCGTGGTCATCCGATCACCTGTGCGGCGCTCATCGAAAAGCTTCGGTGCTTTTTCCGGCCCGGTCACCTTGCCAGCGTATTCCTTCAACACATGTTCCCTGCTCACCAAAGTAGCACACTTTTCGTCAAGAATCGACGAAAAGTGTTTTCCTATAAGCAATGCAGGTTCGTATCCGAGCTTTTTGACCGAATCGTTTATATACGTAAAACGCCCCTCGTTATCCACCAGGTACACAATGTCGGGCAGGGCTTGCACCAAATCCATGTATTTCCGTTCGGTGATCCTAAGATGCATATTCGATCTGTCGAGGCTCTCGCGGTTGCTCAGCACTTTTTTTATCATAATAGGAAGTACGAGCAGATGTTTGCTGCCCTCCTCGCGGATGAGAAAATCGCATGCTTCGTCTTTTATAATGCCGTCTATTTTTTCATAATCTTTGTAATCCGCAAACAGAATGAACGGTCGCGGCCACAGAAACAACCAATCCGCGAATCCTCCTTTCTCGAATAGGAGATCGGTGATAATGATATCTATGGGTTCTTTATTCAGGAGCGCGTCCGCACTGGAAACCGACACTGCCTTGTGAAACACATACGGCATTTGTTTCTCCTGCGCGAGCTTCCTGAAATCATGTTCCTCAGCCGGATCATCCGCAGCCCACAGGATCGTAACAGGTTTCATGCCCCACCTCATCAGTTTTCTCTAGTATACAACAATCATGGCTTTTTTCAAGATATTAGCAAAAACGTTTTTATTGGAGATTATTCTCTCTCCTTGTTGTTCCTTTGCCAAATCTTTACAATGCAGTGTGGAGGAGATCATGACACATGACTTCAACAGGATAATCGACCGAACCAACACGCATTCCCTGAAATGGGATTTCAGGGAAGAGCTTTGCGGACGCCGCGATGTACTTCCGCTGTGGGTCGCGGATATGGACTTTGAAGCACCGCAGGAAGTTCAAGAAGCGGTACGAAAGAGGGCATCCCATGGAATCTATGGATATACGGACAGGAAAAACAATGCACCATTCATTCGATGGATGAAATCCCACCATGGCTGGACTATTGAACCTGGATGGGTGCTCTACCTCCACGGTGTCATACCTGCGATCCACATGGCCATCCAGGCATGTACGAAACCAGGCGACAGTATCATAGTCCAAACCCCTGTGTACAGACCTTTCATGGACCTGGTGAAGCGGAACGGAAGAGAGCTTGTGATCAACCCGCTGACACTTATCGGTACACGGTACGAGATGGACTTCGACAACCTCGAACGGTCGCTGAAAAGCACTAGCAGACTCTTCATCCTCTGCAGTCCCCACAATCCCGTGGGACGCGTATGGCATGAGGAAGAACTCCGCCGCCTTTCGGAGATCTGCAAAACACACAATATTATTGTAGTTTCCGATGAAATCCACTGCGACCTCATCATGCCCGGCCATAAATTTATTCCGTTCTCCACTGTATCCGACGACGCGGCACAGCGCACAATCGCTTGCACTGCACCCAATAAAACCTTCAATCTCGCGGGATTGAGCACCGCAAACGTGGTAATACCGAATCCTGATCTCCGGCGTCTTTTCAAAGAGGAGATGCAGAAGTCCGGCGAAAGCCTTACCAACATATTCGGCATGACGGCGCAGGATGCTGCATACGAACACGGAGACCGGTGGCTCGACGAACTGCTGCGTTATGTGCACAGCAATTACGAGTTTCTCGCTTCCTTCCTGAAAGAGCGGCTTCCCTCCGTCGGGCTGACTCCTCTTGAAGGAACTTATCTCGCATGGCTTGACTTCAGGACATACGGTATGAAAAGCCGAGAGCTCAAGGAGTTTTTGCTCTCGCGCGCAGGGGTTTGGCTCTCGGAAGGCTCCTGGTTCGGAGCAGAGGGAGACGGATTCATGCGCATGAATCTTGCATGCCCCCGCTCCAGGGTCGAAGAGGCCCTGGAACGCATGGCACGCGCGTTCGCCGCAGCGCGGCAGTGATCATTCCTCGTGGAATGTGGCAGCTATTCCTTTTATTTCGATCGCCTGACCCTTGTTGTCGGGAAGCCTTTTGTGCACCATTGCAGCGACTCCTGCGGGAAGCCCATACAGCTTGAGGAATCCGGTCGCGTCTTTATGGTCGTATGAGCTCTCTCCGAAAGATGCGAGGTCCTGCAGGTACAACGAATAGGGGGACTTCCTTCCTGCTATGATGATATTTCCCTTATAGAGCACGATGCGGACGGACCCTGTGGTGTACTCGCAGGATTTCTGCATGAACGCATCCATGGATTCCCGCAGCGGTGTGAACCATTTACCCGAATACACGAGCTCCGCATATCGCACACTCATCTGTCGTTTATAGCTTAAGGTATCGGCATCCATAGTGATCATCTCGAGCTCTCTGAGAGCAGTGAACAGGATAGTGCCTGCAGGCGTTTCGTACACGCCGCGGCTTTTCATGCCTACTACCCTCGTCTCCACCACATCGGACCTTCCGATGCCGTTCTCTCCCCCTAGCTTATTGAGTCGTATCAGCATTTCGTATGCAGAAAGTTTTTCGCCGTTGAGCGCAACAGGAATGCCTTTTTCGAAATCGATGGTGATCTCCGTTTCCTTGTCAGGCGCATCTTTGGGGGATTTGGAAAGCATGAAGAGGCTTTCCTGAGGCCTGTTCCACGGATCTTCCAGATCTCCGCCTTCGTGGCTCATGTGCCAGATGTTCCAGTCCCTCGAATAGATGTTCTTTTTCGATATGTTCCCGAGGGGGATATTGTGTTTCTGCGCGTACTCGATGGCCGCTTCCCTGGACCGAATATCCCAGATCCGCCACGGCGCGATGACCTTAAGATGAGGAGCCAACGCTTTGTACGTGAGCTCGAAGCGTACCTGGTCGTTGCCTTTGCCGGTGCATCCGTGCGCAAC
>CAZWAS010000106.1:6736-9683 GCA_964631915.1 uncultured Spirochaetales bacterium
TTCCACCTGGTGCTTCGCCTGGAGCGGCCGAGCTATCGATGTTCCGAGCAAGTATTTCCCCTCGTATATCGCACCTGCTCTGAGCATGGGAAAGAGGAAATCCTTTGCAAACTCTTCCCGCACATCGAGGATATACAGTTTGGACGCCCCGGATTTCAGAGCCTTGTTCTCCATGTTCGCCCAATCCTCATCCTGGCCCACGTTGGTGCATACACACACTACTTCGGCTCCGGGATACTGCTCCTTCAGCCAGGGGATGATGATCGACGTGTCCAACCCTCCGGAATATGCAAGACATATTTTCTTAGGTTCGATTTTTTCCATGTTGTTTCTCCTTATGGAATCCTTTGCGACATTCACAGCACATGTTCAAGATGTGCCAATACTCTTTCCAGAATTTCGACCCCTGCATCGATATCCTGCTTCGATATCACAAGGGGAGGGGCGATTCGTATGACATTGGTCCCTGAACGCAGGACCAGAAGCCCTTGATTCTGGGCCTCCGCGAGCGCTTTTTTCATGTACTCCCCTTCGAGCCCTTCGGGTAGATCGAGTTCTATTCCGATCAAGAGCCCGAGCCCCCGTACTTCCTTGATGCAGTCGTATTTCTTCTTCAAAGCTTCGAGCCTTTGTTTAAGATAGGAACCTTTTTCTTCCACATCCTTGAGGAATGAAGAAGCGGTAATTGTATCCCACACGCGAGCCGCGACTGCAGTGGTGACCGGACCTCCTCCGAAGGTAGTGCCGTGATCGCCATTTTGGAGCAGATCGTTCACTTTTGCAGGTATGAGGGTCGCAGAGAGAGGAAGTCCTCCTGCAAGAGGCTTCGCGAGCGTAACGATGTCCGGTCTTAGTCCCACACGAGTCGAGGCGAATACCGCACCTGTCCTTCCTATGCCGGTCTGCACTTCGTCCGCAATGAGCAGCACATCGTGCTTGCCGCACAGGGAATTGAGGCGTTCGGCGAATTCCGTTCTCATCACATTAATTCCGCCTTCCCCCTGCACAGCTTCGACGATGACTCCTGCGAACGATTCGTCGAGCGTCTTTTCGAGAGCCGCAGAGTCATTATACGGAATCGTTTCGACGCCGGGTACGAGCGGTTCGAAGGGAGCCTGATAATGCTCGTTCGGCGTGCACGCGAGACTTCCCATGGTTCGACCGTGGAAGGCATGGGAAAAACAGAGGAGCTTATGATGTCCTCTCCCTTTTTTTCGCAAAGCATACAGCCGCGCGTATTTCAGCGCAGCCTCGTTGGCCTCGGAACCGCTGTTCCCGAAATGCACTGCGGCAAATGAACCGCTTTTCAAGAGCCGTTTGCCGAGCTCTTGTGTGGGAATCGTGGTGTAGAGGTTCGAAGTGTGGATGAGTTTCCTCATCTGTTGTGCCGCTATATCGGCGAGATCGTGCCTTCCGTATCCGAGGGCGTTAACCGCTATTCCTGAGCCGAAATCGAGGTATCGTTTTCCTGCTGCGTCGAATACATATGCGCCTTCCCCTCTATCCAGAACGAGAAGAGAATCCGCGAATTGCCTCGGAAGGCAGTGGCCCGTTGCTACGGCGTTTTGTATGTCCATACTGTTTCCTCTTTATTCTTACTATGCGTAGTATACGGCTCGGATCAGGAGAGCACTATCCGCGATCCTTTCGAGCCGACGAGCAGGTGCCGAAGGTCCCCAGCAGCACCATATTCCCCGATTATGATCTCGCGCACTCCGTTTTTAAGCGCCTCGAGGGAGGACCGCACCTTCGGAATCATACCGCCTGATATGATTCCATCCGCTATTTCTTTCGATGCGTCAGATTGCGTGAGCACTGGTATGACCCGACCGTCTTTCAGTATGCCAGGGATATCCGAAAGAAACACGAGCGTTTTCGCAGGAATCGCGGAAGCTATTCTGAATCCCGCTTCGTCCGCATTGATGTTGAGCGCTGAGCCGGCCTCGTCCATGGACGAGGAAGCTATGACCGGCAGATACCCTGCTTCGAGCAGCAAAAAAAGCAGCCTTGTGTTCACGGACGTTATGGTTCCCGTTCTGTTAGCATTCGAATCCGATCCGAACAGGCTCCTTCCCGGAAAAAAAGCGCCGTCGGAACCGCAGACTCCGACTGCATCCATACAGCACGTATGGAAAAGCCTCACGAGTTCCTTGTTCACTTTTCCTGCGAGCACCATTTCCACCACATCCATTTCCTCTGGGCTCGTCATGCGTATGCCGTCTTTGAATACCGGCTCGTAACCGAACAGCTTCGAAATGCGGGAGACCTCCGCACCTCCTCCGTGTATGAATACAAACGAGTATGTGCTCTTATACTCGGCCATCTCAGCGATGAGCGCTTTCAACGCGTCTTTCTGGCTCGCAGCCCTTCCGCCGATCTTTATGACGATGATGTCCTTTTCCATGCTCACAGCTCCCCGTGCACGCTCAAGCCTTCGGTCTCCGCAAATCCGAAACGGATATTCATGTTCTGGACCGCCTGCCCCGAAGCTCCTTTCACAAGATTGTCGATGACCGAAAATAGGATGAGCTTCCGGCCCTCCTTGTGAAAACCGATATCGCAGCGGTTGGAACCCCACACATCCTTCGTCTCCGGAATACGCTCGGTCCGCACCGATACGAAAGGTCTTCCGCCGTAGACATCGGTGAACACGGCTTCTATGTCTTCCGTTCCGATATCCTTGACGAGCTCAACGGCTGTAGTCACTTCCATGCCCCGTTTGATCGGTACGAGGTGAGGAGTGAAAAGCACATCGATTCCAGGATCTTTAAACCTCACTTCTTTTTGGATTTCCACAGCGTGTCGGTGCGTTGTTCCTGGAGCATACGCACAAGCGTTCTCGGTCCGCTCGCAGAACAGGAGGTGTTCCTTTGCCTTCTTCCCTGCGCCGGATATGCCGGAGAGCGCATTCACCACAGCGGTACCCTTCACGAGATTCCGGCTCACA
>CAZWAS010000106.1:9693-13838 GCA_964631915.1 uncultured Spirochaetales bacterium
GGGCGAGGAGCGTTGCAGTGGGATAACAGCCCGGATTCGCTATGATATCTGCTGTCTTTATTTTGTCCGCATACCATTCGCAGAGCCCGTACACGGCACGGTTCTGAAGATCCGGCCTCGGTTGATCCTCGCCGTACGCCGCCTTGAACAGAACAGGATCTTCGATGCGAAAATCCGCAGACAGATCTATGACCACGGATGTCCCGAAAAACGGACCGCAGACCTCGGCGGATGCCAAATGCGGCAATGCGGAGAACACCACATCCGGCTCGAGCTTCGCAGCTTCTTCCGCGGACACGAGCCGCTCGTCCGAGCAACCCAGCTTCTCGCATATGCGATCCGAAAGGCCAGGATCCACGGCGCTGATGTGTTCATCCACTCTCGACGAAGATACTGGTATAATGTCGGTTATACGCGGATGGGCGCCAAGCAGGCGCATGAGAATCATTCCCGTGTAACCTGTCACTCCGAGCACACACGCTTTCATGCTTCCTCCAGTTCGGGTATCTTTTCCCTGAATTTCTGCAAAGCGACCGCGCCGGTAATACCTTCCTTCAGCACCACCAACACAGTATCGTCCCCCGCTATGGTACCGAGCACTTCAGGGAACGCAAGGTTATCCACTGCGAGCGCCACGCTGTTCGCATGGCCCGGAAGAGTCTTGATGACCCCGAGGTTGCCGGAAAAGGCCACGGAAATGTGTCCTCTGAGAAAGTCCTGTATGTAGCTCCGCTCCGAGGCATTCTTCATCATATCTGCAGGCAGGGTGTAGTAGTACCCCTGCTTGCCATCAGACATTTTCCCCACATTCAGGTACTTCATATCCCGGGACAGCGTGGCTTGCGTGATATTGTACCCTTCTGCATGCAGGAGCTGCAGAAGCATATCTTGACTGTTCACCCTATTGTTTTTGATGACAGCGCTTATAGCCTTGAGCCGGGAGCGTCTCTCCTTCACCTCATCCCTTCTTTTTGCATATTTATACCATAAATATGAATAAATTTACAGAATTATCGAAAAAAAATCAAGTGTTCGATACATTTTTTTTGGAAAACTTCCTATAGTAGAACTAACAAGAGAGGAGTGTATTATGAACAGGCCGATAATCGGCATAACCATAGGGGATCCGGCAGGCATAGGGCCGGAAATAACGGTGAAAACCCTGCAGAACAAAACAGTGTATGACGTATGCAAACCCATCGTCATCGGAGATGCGGCTATCATCGAAGAAGCGGCGAAAATCTGCTCCATACCCATGCATCTGCATCGAGTAGTAAACCCGGCGGAAGGTACCTACGATCCCGGCACTATAGACATCATGGATATGAACACGCCGGGGATCGGTTCCCGCGTTGTGGGAAAGATCCAAGGAGCCTGCGGCAAAGCGGCCTTCGAATATATACGGAAGAGCGTGGAGTCGGCACTCGCACACGAACTAGCGGCAGTGGCGACCGGACCGGTGAACAAGGAAGCGTTCAGGGAAGGTGGGGTGGAGTTCATAGGGCACACGGAAATACTCGCAGAGCTCGCCGATGCTCACGACCCCCTCACCATGTTCGAGGTGAGGAATCTCCGCGTTTTTTTTCTTTCGCGGCATGTTTCGCTGCGGAAAGCGTGCGACATGGTCACCAAGGACCGCCTGCTCGATTACATCCACAGATGCTCTGCTGCACTGAGACAGCTCGGTGCAGACGACGGGATCATGGCAGTAGCAGGGCTCAATCCTCACAACGGGGAACATGGGCTATTCGGAAACGAAGAGGTGCTGCATATTGAGCCCGCAGTGAGAGAGGCACAGAGGCTAGGATACAGAGTGGAAGGACCGCTCAGCCCGGATTCGGTGTTCCATCAGGCTCTCCAGGGGAAATACAGCGCAGTGCTTTCTCTGTACCACGACCAGGGACACATAGCGACCAAGACATTGGATTTCGAGCGCACCGTATCCCTCACCCTCGGGCTTCCTTTTCTCAGGACCTCCGTGGACCACGGGACAGCCTTCGACATAGCAGGAACGGGAAAGGCGAGTCCCGTGAGTCTCACAGAAGCGGTTCTCGTGGCGGCGAAATACGCAGGGAAGTTCCGCCCCCTATGAATGCCGCGCCGCCGGAAAGACGTCGGACCGAGAGCTACGTATTCATGCGGACGATAGGTAGGTTCTGATGCATTCTCCGATGGTTCGATAAATCTCTTTCCGCCTCAGGTCGTCCGTTTCGAGCAGCGTCATACGGAAACCGGGCAGATCGCAGGCAAACCCTGAAAGGGGAACAACGCAGATGCCGGTGGCAGCGAGCAGGTAATACACGAACCGCTTGTCGTCCGCAACCCCTTGCGTGCGTTCTTCTATGAACTTCGCAAGCTCGGAATTGGGAAGCTGGAGGCGCTGTTTGCTGTTCAGAGTTTTTTCCCCGAATACAACCGTGAAATAGAAGGCTCCCTTGGGCATAGTCGCGGTTATTCCAGGCACTCCCCGAAATGCTTCGTACGCTTCCCTCGCTCTGCCTTCGAAAAGGCGCATCCGTGCTTTCAGGTGTTCCGGATAACGCGTATCCCCGAGTACGGGAGGGATGGAAAGCTGCGGAAGGCTCGTCGAACACACTTCTAGGCGTTTCGCATCGATTATGCTCCGCACGTACGTCCTGAAGTTGTCGTCCCTGTGTTGGTTGAATACTTCCATCCATCCGCACCGGGCGCCCGGCCACGGATATTCCTTGGAAATGCTTCGGAGCGCGATACCGGGAACATCTCCTATCACTTCGCTTAGATGCAGCGTTTTCGCTCCGTTGTATACGATATGCGCATAGGTTTCGTCGCATACTAAAAACAGATCGTAGGTTCCTGCTATGCGTACGAACTCCTCGAGCACTTCTTTCGGATACACCGCACCCGTGGGATTGTCAGGATTTATGAGCAGAAGTCCTGCGATAGAATCGTTGTACTTCACTTTTAACTCTATGTCCTCGATATCGGGCAGCCATCCGTTCTCCGGATCGAGCCGGTACGTGAGGTGCTCATAGCCCGAATGCGCCGCTTCCGCTGACGACAATGTAGAATAGGCAGGAGAAGGCCCCAGAACCCTCGCTTCCCGTTTGAGCTGACCGAATACTTTGGCCACTGCATCGCCCAGCCCGTTAAAAAAAACGATATCGTCCCTGCCTATCTTCGTTCCTCCCCGGTTGTTCACGCATTCTGCGAGGAATTCGCGGGTTTCCGGAACGCCCATGGTATCCACATAGGCATAGCTTGAGTCTTTTTCGGCGAGGCTGCTCACTATATCCTTGATCCATGCAGGTAAACTCTCGCCTTTTTGTACGGGATCCCCGATATTTTCCCAGGTGATGGGGATTTTCCACCGCGCGAGGTCGCGCGCGAACTGAACGATCTGCCTGATTTCGTATTTCAGTTGATGCGCCCCCGGGTGTACAATGTCTCTCCTCATGATTGCTCCTTTCGTCGCAGTTCTGAAGACCCGGTTTTTCGGCAGGCGAAAAAAAAGCCGCGGATCCTTCCAGAACCGCGGCTTCAATATAATTCGTTGCAGTACTAACCGCGGCCTGCCCGTGCGGCGGCCGCTGCGGCGATGCGATACAAAAAATGTAAGTTCGATTGCCGGGTTTCGTACATAACAGCACCCTATCCGAATATCGCTTTCTTGTCAAGAGAACGGTGTATTTTCCGCTACTTCGAGTTTTTTGCGTGCCAAACCGAGAATTGCCAGCTTTGGATATCGAGAGGAACAGCAAGCGGCTAGTATGCAAAAAATAATGTGAATCTGATAATACTATGAAAAACTTATCAAATCTGAGAAAAAATTAATGTCGTTATGTGCCTGGTCACGGCTACAAAGCAAAAACATTAAGAATCTCACAGATTTCATAAGAAGTTACAACTATCCCGCATGCAAATGCGATGGTACGATAAAGCTCAGCAATCCAGAAATCAAGGAGGAAATTTCGATGAAAAAAATCGCGTATGCTCTTTTGGCGATCCTCATGGTATTTGCCATGGTCGCCTGCAGTGGAACCAAACAGGCGAATCAGAAAGGGGAATCCGCTGCGGCACAGGATACAAAAAAGGATCAACTCTACATCGAGGTATCCGCGCTCGGCAACCTCGACTATTTCTTCGATCACAAACTCGGCATGGAA
>CAZWAS010000107.1:0-1958 GCA_964631915.1 uncultured Spirochaetales bacterium
CGCATATATGTATGATGACGACAGTCATTACGGAGACGTGCTCCTGAAACTCGACCCGGACAGCGACTCCGTAGTTGCGGGAGTTACCAATGCTGCTTCCGGTGGCACATGGACCAACTTCACTGTCGTGAATTCCGTGATGAACTTCACAGATGTGCTGGTCAAATCCGGCTTTGTGTACGCTCTGGACAGTAAAAACGGTTCATCGGGCGAAGGGGCGCGGGTGTACAAGTTCGACAAGAACTTGAGCTCCGCCTACAATTCTTACGGAGATTTCCCTGACGCTCCGAGCGACGAGTACAAGTTCTACAATCCCCTCGTGTTCGTGGCTGTCACGCATAAGAAGCTTTACCTCATAGACGAAGGCGATCCGGAATCGCAGGAGCAGCGTATCGCGGCGTTCGATACCGGCTTCTCGGAGTGGGAACGGTTCTTCGGGGATTCGGCATACGGTTCCGGGGATTACGAATTCCAGTTCTATACATATACCTCGTCATCGGGCAGCAGCGGCAGCTGATGTTCGGCAGGCGCAAGCAGCCCTCGGGGAAGACGGCAGCGAAGGATAAACCCGGAAACTCGCTCGCTGTGCGTGGACCTGCCGGGGTAGACGAGGCATTCATAGCTGCGGACGTATCGGGTTCCCCTGCTGGCGGGGGAAAATGGCTTGCGCGGGACAATGCGACAGGCATGCTCCATGTGCTCGACGAGGTCGAGGCGGGCATACTGAGGAAAGCGGACAGGTTCCGCACAGTCGGGGAATTGGGCGCTTTGCTCTCCGCAGAGGGCTGGGAGCAGGATGAAAGCCTTAGCGATACGGTCGCATCCCTCGCTGCCAGGGGACTGCTCCGTTCGCTGTCCAAAACACAAGACCGCATTGAAAAACTCACGCGATCATCCGAAAAACCGCGGGTAACTTCCATTGGCTGGATCACTGCAAACAGGCCGGGGCTGCTTGAGCGGAGCATGGAGAGCTTCAGGAAGCTCTTCGATCTGTACGGGCGTTCCATCCGTTTCATCGTGTGCGACGAATCTTCGGACCCTGGCGATTGCGCCGAAAACCGCGAGGCGCTCCGGCGCATAGGCGGAGACCGGGCTCTGTACCTGGGCAGAGAGGAGAAACGGGATTTCATCGCCCGGCTCGTTCAGGCTTCGGGCGACGGAGTGTCGCAGGCAGTGCTGGAGTACGCTTTGGGGAATCCAGAGCAGCATCCTGAGACGTTCGGGACGAACAGGAACCATTTCCTCCTCGCTACCGCAGGCGAACTAGCGATCGGAGCCGACGACGACACTGTCGGCCTGTTTTCCGCTCACCCCGAAGCGGAGGATGGGCTCGTGTTTCGGGACGGCATGGATACTATAGACTGCATATTCTACCCTGACCGGAAGAGCCTCCTCGCAAACATACGGTTTGCTGAGCAGGATATCCTTTCTCTCCACGAGTCGGTTCTCTGCGGAGAAGCATTCAGGAAGACCGACCTTTCCGATGCATCCCCCGGAGCAGTTTCCATTCTTGAACGGGGAGAAATCCGCATCCCCATCGTATCGGCAGGCCTTGCGGGAGATTCGGCAGTGGGGAGCCCCCGCTTCGTGTTGCAGTTGGAAGGCAAGGGGAGGGAACGGCTCCACGCATCCGAGACCGCATACTGCTCAGCCCTGGTTTCCAGAGAAATGTTCAGGGCGCCGGAGAAAATCACCTGTACCAGGAACGCGCACCTCATGCCTGGATAATAGATCAGTGCTTCCGCCGTTTTTCCCTGTGGGCAGGAACGAGGACGGCATATTCGCAGGCATGCTCATCGGCATGTTCAGGCAGGGATTCATCGCGCATCTGCCTGTAGCTGTGTATCACGATCCAGATAAACCGCGGCGGTTTTGCGAGGGTGCCGCTTTCAAGATAGAACCTGCTGGCGCCGATGTCGTGCTCGCGCTTCTTGCGAACGCCTTCGGGCAGACCCAGG
>CAZWAS010000107.1:1968-9393 GCA_964631915.1 uncultured Spirochaetales bacterium
CTCAAGCGGCTCGCGGCTGCGGGTTTATCCCTGCGATCCGCCGCATCCCTCGCTCCCGAAGATTTCTCCGTGTACGCCACAAAGCTCTGGGCCATGGGCACAGCCAGGAATCTGGATGCATTGGGCGAGCTCGTGCGCAGGTACAAGGGAAAACCCGACTACTGGAGGCTCGATGTGGAGCGGTACACCGATATGGTGCACAGGTGCGTGGATGGCAAAACAGTCCTTCCGCTTTCGGACTACGGCTTTGTTCCCGAAGGCAAGCGCTTCGAGCTTCTGCGACGGCTTGTGACAGGATACGGAGCATTGCTCGAATACTGGCCTCTCGTCTGGGAGGCTGCGAGAAAGCTGCGCGACTGAAGGGATTTCTCACGGAATTCGAAGGACGCCCCGACTGGCAGATGTCGCTAAGCTCTTTCTGTCCCGCTTTGTCCTGAATATACACGATCTCTCCTAAGATCTCTTCGCCGTACTCCCGGTACCCGTCGGTTCCAGGTATAGGTACGCAGTGGTTTCGCATCGCCCTCATTTCCGAGTATCTGCGGACATCAGTGGCTTGTCATGTGCCTGGGTTAATATCGTTTATCCGGTGGCCGTATGTCGAAAAAGCCTCTGATCAGCGGTATAAGCCGCTCCAGGAACGTGAACTATGCTGCGATGCCCTAAAGACGCCTGTGCACGGATGTTAGCCGCATTGGAGCCGCTGGGAACAGGTACCACTGCGTAGGTCGCGTTCCTGACAAGACCAAGCGCCCATGAGCACGCAAGGGCGATTGATGCGTCTCGAAAAAGCACGGCAGAATCTATGTACCAAAAGAAGCAGGCGATATCGAACACACCTGGATTGAAACCGGCAAAAAGTATAAAATTAGATGAAGAGTATTAGATTTGGGAACAAAAGTTACGGGCACCTCTAATAACTCTTTATGTTTTCGTGGGTGAAAACATACTTCCTTGGCCGGCCTCCAGTACCTTCGGTATCTTCGATGCCGAGGGCATCAGTGTTGACCTGCAGTCACCGCTGGCCTGCGGCCTCGCCTGGCCCTTGTACTTCCAGGTGCGTCGCGCAATAAGCGATTAGGTGGCCCGATATGGGAACCACCTGGAGGTTAAGAGAGGTTCCCGTCATAGTTTTGTATCTCTACATTTGACAGTGCAGTCTGTTTGTACGAGTCTTTTTATAGACAGATGCCTAATAGTGAGCGATTTATGTGAGTAATGGCGAGGAGGTGTATATGGCACGTCGAATATCTCTATCGGTAAGGATATCGCTAATTGTAAGTGTCATGGTAGCGGCCTTGCTCGGGGCCGTGACCTTGGTTATCAGTGTTCGCTTACGGTCTGATATAACTGCTCTCGTAAAAGAGGAGAACATTCAAATAGCAAAGGCGAGGGCCGCTGAACTTGGGAAAATGCTCGACACGTTTTACTGGCAATTACGGGTACTTGCGGCGCAGAGTTTCGCTTTTCAGGGTACACAGGTCGAGGCTGAGGACTATGTGCAGAAAGCCATGGCAAAGGTCATTTCGAGTGAGATTAACACCGCCCTTGTCGTCTGGCCGGATGGACGTGCGCGTACTCCGGCGGGAACCTACGTGAATGTGGCCGAGCGAGGGTATTTCAAATCCGTATTTGCCGAGGGGAAGGATTTCGCCATAGGAGATGTCGCGATATCGAAGGCGATCAATGAACCGACGGTAATTATCGCAAAAGCGGTGAAAGACGAAACTGGAAAAACAAAGGCTGCCGTCGCATTTGAGTTGAAAATGTCGACGCTTTCATCGATAGCATCGGCTGTCAAGCTCGGCTCCACCGGTTATGGATGGGCGATCGATCAGAAAGGTTTCGTTATCGCTCATCCTAAAACCGAAGATGTCCTTACATTGAATCTCAACGATGCAGACAAGCAAGGGTATCGTGGTATCGGTACGGTTGCGAAAGAAATGCTTAAAAATGAAGCGGGCGACGGACATTATTGGGATAAAGAAGGCAGAGAGCTCGCCACATATTATGCAAAGATTCCGACAAGTCCTGGATGGGTGCTTGCCGTCAGCATCGAAAAACGTGAAATCGATTCGACGACCTCCCGACTGTTGACCTTGCTCAATTTTGCCTTAGCGGTTGGCGTTGTCATTGCAATTATTCTATCACTACTCATCGCGCGATCGATAGTCAAGCCGATAGGATTGGTGGTGCACGCGATGGGGATGATCGGCGAGGGCGATCTGAGTTTGAAAGGACTGGATCAGCGGCAGAAGGATAAGATGCTCGAGCGGGGGGACGAGCTGGGGACGCTAGGGAGGTCGATACGGGATCTGGTCGGCAACTTGAGCGGGATAGTGGGTGATATCAGGACAGCGTCGGGACAGGTACAGGTGGGGTCCGCACAATTGTCGGAGACGGCACAAAGTCTGTCGCAAGGATCGAACGAGCAGGCGGCGAGCATCGAGGAACTGTCGGCTTCGGTGGAGGAGCTTGCGTCGACGATCAAGCAGAACGCGGACAACACCAGTCAGGCAGACGCTCTGTCGCGGCGAGTGGCGCAGAATGCGGAAGAGTCGGGGCGAGCGGTGGGCGAGACGGTCGAGAGCATGAAAGAGATAGCGTCGAAGATATCGATAATCGAGGAGATAGCGCGGCAGACGAATCTCTTGGCCTTAAACGCGGCGATCGAGGCGGCGCGAGCCGGAGAGGCGGGCAAAGGATTTGCGGTGGTTGCCTCCGAGGTGAGGAAGCTGGCGGAGCGGTCTGCGAAGGCGGCTGGGGAGATCAACGAGCTGTCGAAGAAGAGCGTGGCGGTGGCCGGAGAGGCGGGGAAGCGGCTTGAGGAGTTGGTGCCGGATATCAAGAAGACGGCGGATTTGATACAGGAGATATCATCTGCGTCGGGGGAACAGGCGAGTGGAGCGAATCAGATAGCGAAGGGCGTGACGCAGATGGATCAGGTGGTGCAGTTGAACGCTTCGAGCTCCGAGGAGCTTGCCGCTACGGCCGAAGAGCTTGCCGCCCAGGCGACGAAGCTTGTCGAAACGGTTGGTATTTTCAAGACGACGGATGATGGAAATCAAACGAAACTCAAGAGCAATTCACCCCATTCTCATAAAATCGGAGCCGAGCCTCGGATCGGACACACAAGTAGCGAGCAAAAAGAAACCGGAGTTACTGAGAAAAAAGCCGCTCTATCATCGGCTGGGTCATCTTCAATCCAGAAACCAACGGGAATTGTACCTGTAGATGATACAAAGGATTCTGAGTTTACCGAGTTCTGACAGTTGAGTGGCAATCGTTTAGGTCGATTATGGTGTACACATAATAGAACAGACCCCTAACATCGGGTCTTCAACTGTGTAATATCTCAAGACCAAAGCTGGTTTCGTGTGGTTACAGCAGTACTGTCAGGCCTATCCCCTGTGTGCGGTTTCCGAGATTCGCTACGATGCTCCAGGGCTTTGCGCTCGCGGAGTATTCTAAAAAAGATCGCAGCACTTTTATGGACGCCCAACTCAGCAGCAACCTCGTTGATGCTTCGGCCTGTTCCATCCAGCGTCTTTCTGACCGCCGAAGCTTTGAATCATCGTGAAAATCTCATATCGTGAACCATGGTGGCTCCGCTGAGCCCTGAAAGCAGAATCTGCACTAGGGGCTCAATACCTGCCTTGTATATCGCGAAGGATTACGATTCGGAAGTGCCTTTTGTATTTTTTTCGCTTGACAAAAATCTTAACTGGTATACTATCATACCAGATGGCAGATAGTGGTCTGCTATCATTCCAAATGGGAGAACAGAATGAAAAACTGCAAAGCTGTTATTGAGAGGTACGGGATACCGGGAGCAGACCTGTACGATCTGCCTGATTCCCCGCTCAGGTTTCCAGATGGTGCCCATTACAGGATGGAGATATCGCCCATAGACTCCCTCGCCGAGATGGAAGCCCTCGTTGAGGAAAAGGAAAAGTACGATGTTCCGATCCACCGCGTTATATGTATGGGCAAGGGATCGAACCTACTTACGTACAAGGAACTTCAGGAGCTCGCCCGTATGGGAAAGGATGCGAACATCGAGATGGTCATACTCCCCGGGCAGCGCGCTAATTTCGACATAGGTAGACATACCTATACGGAATGGGGGCGGTATTCCGGCGTGCGGGTACGCGGCTCGGATAACATCAACTATTTTCTGGACGATGTGTTTCGCTGCATAGAAGCTGGATTCAGGGGAATCCTTTTTTACGGGGAAGACCTTCTGTACCTCTTCGCGAAGATGCGGGCAACGGGAGACATACCAAAGGATCTTCTTTTTAAAGTTTCTTACACTCAGGGCCTTTCGAATGCGGCCGGAGCGAAGCTCATGGAAGAGCTCGGTGCTGACACTATCAATCCTATAACGGATCTGACCCTGCCCATGCTCGCTTCCATACGGAAGGCGGTCAGGATATCCCTCGACCTGGTGACCGTGTCCTTCGAGATACTGGGAAACATCAACAGATTCTGGGACGCTCCGGAAATGGTGAGGGTAAGCGCTCCGTGCTACCTGAAACAGGAATTGCAGCCGAACGTGGAAAACGCTCGCATGAAGGTGAAGTACTGCGACATCATGCGAGAGCTCATCGGGAGGAGAAATCCCTCCTTGAAGCTTTCCTCCCAGAATCCTGCGGATCTCCGGATTCCGAGACCGTGATGCAGGGATCGAAGGTGAGATCGTGAAACAGCATATATTGATGGTGCCAGGGCCGGTTCAAGTGAATCAGGCCGTACTGGAGAAGATGGCTTCCCCGCAGATTCCCCACTACAGTCTCGACGCGATCGGCGTGTACAACGCCTGCGTGGAGAAGCTGAAACCCATGTTCGGATTGCGAAACGGAGGGAACGTGTACATTTTCCCTGGGTCTGGAAGCGTGGCCATGGAGGTGTGCGCTGCCACCTTTATCGCTAGAGGGGACAGAATTATCGTTGCGGTGAACGGAACCTTCGGACAGAGAGTGCGGGATCAGGCCGCTTCGTACGGAGCCGATATCGTGGATGTGCGGGTGGAAGAAGGGTGTGGAGTGAAACCCGAGCACATAGAGGCTGCGATTCTCGCGAATCCGGAGGTGAAGCTCGTCATGGTCGTGCATTTGGAGACGTCCACAGGAGTGCTCAACCCCATCCGCGATATCGGGCAGGTTGTTCGGAAGTACGGAATACCCTGTATCGTGGATGCGGTCTCCTCGTTCGGCACTGAGGAGCTCGATATGGAAGCCTGGGGGATATCCGCATGCGGCACTGCCACGCAGAAGGGGCTTGAAACACCGCCCGGGCTCGGAATCGTAGCGGTCAGCAAGACGGGATGGGATACGCTTCTTGAGCGGAAGACCGCAGGCAATGGATGGTTTCTCAATCTCTTCCTGTGGAAGAAAGTTCAAGAAGGGAAAGAGATACGGAAAGGCATAGTGTACCCTCTTCCTGTGACTATGCCGGTGAATAACGTCATGAGTCTCCTCGAAAGCCTCGAGGAGATAGAAAGGGAAGGCCTCGACCTGCGCATACGGCGGCATGCCGATATAGCGCTTGCAGTGAGGCTAGGTATGAACGCTTTGGGATTCGAACCCTTTCCGGAGGAAGGTTGTTTCGCAAACGGCGTCACATCGGTGAAGAACAATCTCGGCATCGATGTCTCGGAACTGATCGAATGCCTTAAGGAAACCGTCCACATCGAAATTAGCAACGGACTGTTCGATCATTACAACAAGATGATCAGGATCGGCCATTACGGCCAGACAGCGGAAAAGGAATACGTCATACCCCTGTTGTTCGGAATCGAGCAGTTTCTGCGAAAGAAGGGAATAGCCGTTCCACTCGGGGCCGGATTGGTGGGAATGCAGAAGTTATGCTGCTTTTCATAAACGGAAATCCGGTACTGCCGGATTCTATGATAAAATGGAGGAAAATCAGATGAAAAAACTGTGTATGCTTGCGATCGTATTCGCATGTCTCGTGCCTGCGGCATTCGCTGCCGGAGGGAAAGAAGCCTCCAAGGCGGAGGCAAAGGAAGCGCCGAAAGCAGCTGTGGATACATCGACTCCCGTCAAAGTAGTCATGCTGCCGCCGAACCGGATAACTCCGGGGTTCCTGTCCGGCGGACCGGATGCGATTTTCGCCAGCTGCGTGTATGACTGGCTGTTCAGGCTCAACGGACAGACGGGGAAAGTGGAGCCGTCCCTCGTGGAATCGTACGAGACATCTGCGGATGCGAAAACCTGGACCATGAAACTCCGCAAGGGAGTGAAATTCCACCACGGGGCGGATTTCACCGCGGATGACGTCGTGTTCACCGTGAACCGGTGGCTGAACAAAGATCTCGGCATTGGGCTATACGGAGTATTTTCGAACCTCATCCAGAAGGTGGAAAAAGTCGATACGAATACGGTCAGGTTCATCCTTACGAAGGCCGACACGGACTTCCACCTCAAGTTCCTCGACTACAACACAGCCATGCTCAGCAAAGGCTACGACTACGACAAACTCGGAGAAACGAAACCGTCCGGAACCGGCGCTTTCATGGTGGATACCCTGACTGCTCGGGAGCGCGCGACGTTGAAAGCCAATCCGAATTATTTCATTTCCGGCGTTCCGTATATTGATAAGATGGAGCTCCTGTTCCTCCAAGAACGGGAAACCCAGGTGAAAATGCTCGAGTCTGGACAGGCCGATCTGGTAGCGGACATCACGGTCGATCAGTACAACAGGCTGAACTCCAATCCGAATACGGTCGGAATGTTCGTGGAGCTCGGACACCATGTGGTCATGTCTATGCGCACGGATGTGGCGCCGTTCAACGACAAGAGGGTGCGCCAGGCCATGAAGCTCGTGGTGGACAGACAGAAGATGCTCGATACTGTCATGTACGGAAAGGGAGTCCTCGGCAATGATACTCCCATAGCGCCGTTTAACCCCTACTACGACGATCTGGGCGGCATTAAAAAGCGCGATGTGGCGAAGGCGAAAGCCCTCCTCGCGGAGGCAGGGTACAAGGACGGTCTGGATGTGACCATTTACACGAGCTCCAACACGCCTCCTGAGCTAGATGTTGCTATAGCGTATCAACAGATGGCGAAGGATGCGGACATCAATGTGGAAATCAGCACTGCCACGAGCGATGTGTACTATGCGAAGTACTGGCTCAAGGAGAAGTTCACGGCTACGCTGTGGGGCCACAGGGAAGACATCTCCCAGCTTTTGGCTCTCGCATACACGAGCAACAGCCCCTGGAACGAAGGGCATTACAAGAACCCGGAATTCGATCAGTATGTGGAACTTGCCAATTCATCCACGGATCTTGCGAAAAAAAAGGAATACTTCAAGAAAATTCAGGAGATTCTTTCAGACGACGGTCCTGGCATTATCAGCTTCTTCCAGCCGTATTTCGGTGGAACCTCGAAACGCGTG
>CAZWAS010000107.1:9415-13789 GCA_964631915.1 uncultured Spirochaetales bacterium
TATATCAAATTCAACAAGTGAACGCCTGATACTATGATGGAGAATCCCCCGGGCAGGGGATTCTCCTGTAGAGAGGAAAGAAGATGGCAAAATACGTGCTTAAAAGGATAGCGCTCATCGTAGTTTCACTGTTCATAGCCTCGATCATCATTTTCCTCATCACGGAAATCATTCCGGGCGATGTCGCGCAGATGATTCTCGGCCAGAACGTCACTCCCGAGGCACTGGATGCACTGCGCACAAAACTCGGCCTCTTTGATCCTCCCCATATCCGGTACCTACATTGGATAGGGGGAGTGCTCCGGGGCGACCTGGGAGAATCGCTTTCCATGCCCGGCGTCAAGATCGGAGAGCTCATTGCGCGGAAAGGCCTCAATTCCCTCTTTCTCGCAGGCACGGCTACCCTGCTTCTTATCCCCATAGCGCTCCTCATAGGCGTCATCGCGGGGCTGAAGGAAGAGAAGTGGCCGGATAACGTGATATCGACCTTCACCCTCGTTGCCATTTCCCTTCCGGAGTTCATAACCGCGAGCTTTCTCATGCTTATTTTCAGCGTGTGGCTGAAGGTACTCCCTGCCACGAGCTCCATAAACCTCAACCAGAACATACTGAGCCAGTTTCCCCTGCTCATATTGCCGATCATAACGGTTTCCCTCGTGCTTCTCGGGTATGTGGCGCGCATGGTAAGGGCGAGCGTGATAGAGGCTTCCCGTTCGCACTACGCGAGGAGCGCATTCCTCAAGGGACTTCCCCCGCGCATTGTGAATACGAGACATATTCTGAGAAATGCCCTTCTCCCTTCGGTCACCATCATCACCATGAATATAGGATGGCTTTTCGGAGGCATCATCATCGTAGAGACGGTATTCGCATTTCCGGGGTTGGGAAGCCTGGCGTTGTTCGCCATAACGCAGAGGGATGTCCCGCTCATAGAGGCCGTAGTTCTCCTGATGGCGGGAGCATACCTCGTTCTGAATCTGGTCGCGGATATCCTGTACGCATTTCTGAACCCGAGAATAAAATACTGAGGCTGCAATGACGACGAGTGCACAAGACAAAACGTGTTCGGATCGCAGGGATCCGAAAATCATCAGGGTAGGCGGTTCTCTGGTCCGCGGATTGAGAAGTTTCGGAGAAACTATCGGAAGGCTCTGCAAATCCAAAAGCGCGCTCGTGAGCATGATAATTCTTCTGTTCTGGCTGTTCATGTCAATTTTCGGCAGCCTCATAGTTCCGTACGACCCTGTGGAGCATAACCTCGCGGAACGGTTCAAGGGACCTTCGTTTCAGCATCCCTGCGGAACGGACAGGTACGGCCGGGATGTGTTCAGCAGGATCATCGTGGGCAGCAGCACGGTATTTCTGCTCGCTGCATCCTCAACGCTTCTGAGCCTTATCATAGGAACCAGCATAGGCCTTATATCGGGATATGTGGGAGGTTGGATCGATGAGGTGATCATGCGCTTCACGGACATCCTCATGTCCTTTCCAGCTCTCCTCTTCTCCCTGCTCATATTGGGCATCATGGGAACCAGCTTCTTTGGAGTCGTAATCGTCATAGCCATTGTCTTTTTCCCGCGCATTGCCAGGGTGGTGAGGAGCGTAGTCCTAGATATAAAGACGAAAGAATTCGTGGAAGCTGCGAAGGTGAGGGGGGAGCGGGATGCGTACATCATGTTTGTGGAAATATTACCCAACACGCTCGGACCACTGGGCGTGGAGGCTGCGGTGCGCTTCGGATACGCAATTTTCATGAGCGCCTCGCTGGGCTTTCTCGGATTGGGAGTACAACCGCCCACGCCGGACTGGGGATTGATGATGAGCGAAGCGCAGAGCTACATAACGACTGCTCCATGGATGTCCGTGTTTCCCGCCTTAGCCATAGCGTCCCTCACCGTGGCGGTCAACTTCTTAAGCGATGCGATTAGAAAGCTTGAAGCGGGCGATCTGTGATGCGAGGTCTGCCGATGGATAGAGATGTTATTCTTGACATAGAGAATCTTGAAATATGCTATACGACCAGGCACGGCGATCTGAAGGCCATACGCGACGTGAGCCTCAGGCTCTTCCGGGGAGAAACCTACGGCATAGTCGGAGAATCCGGCTGCGGCAAGAGCACGTTCGCCTTCGGCATCATACGGTATCTCGAAAGAAACGCATCCGTAACCAAGGGAAGAATCGTGTTCAACGGCGAAGACTTACTCGCCAAATCGGCTAAGGAGATGCGCGGGCTCTGGGGAAAAAAGATCGCCATGATCTATCAGGATCCTACGGCCGCACTCAACCCTTCCATGAAAATCGGAAAACAGATAGCCGAGATACTGGAGGTTCACGAGGGTCTTTCCGCGGACAAGGCACTGTCCCATGCTGTGCATATGCTTTCGAGGCTCCAGATAGCGGACCCCGAGCTCATAGTGGAACGCTATCCGCATCAGCTTTCCGGCGGCATGAAGCAGCGGGTCTGCATAGCCATGGCTTTCATAACGAAGCCCGATCTCCTCATACTGGACGAGCCTACCACGAACCTCGATGTGACCACGGAAGCGAATATCCTGGACATGCTCAACGATCTGAAGCGGGATTTCAACGCCACCACGATCTACATAACCCACGATCTGGGGGTCGTGTACAAGGTGGCGGACAGGGCAGGGGTCATGTACGGCGGTAGATTCGTGGAAGAAGGCGATATTGAAGATATCATCTGCAGCCCCAAACATCCCTATACGCGGGGGCTCCTGAGATCCATACCGGAAGTGCTCATAGACAAGAGCAAGAAACGGCTCACTCCCATAGCGGGTACTGTGGCGGAACTCAATTCCATGCCGGCAGGCTGCGCCTTTTCTCCCAGGTGTTCTTTCGCAGAGGAGTCCTGCACCAGGGATGATCCGCCCTATGCGCAGTACGGAGAAGGAAGGCGCGTTCGCTGCATTCTGGTCTCCGAGGTGGACAGGAAAAACGGGGGCGTTGTTCCCTGCGAGACTGCTCCGGACCGGCCCGAATGCGAGGATCTCACTCGGGTTTCCGAGGGGAAGAAGCTTCTCGAGCTGAAGGAAGTGCGGAAATACTACGGGGATCGCGGATCCATGTTCGAGAAGAACAAAGGCGGGAAGGTGAAGGCAGTGGACGATATCAACTTCCATGTCGCGAAGCAGACGACGTTGGGTTTGGTGGGTGAGTCCGGATGCGGGAAAAGCACGCTCCTGCGCACCATAGTCGGCCTCGAAGAGATCACATCGGGACATGTGCTTTTCGACGGAGTCGATATATCCGTACCCATCGAGAAGAGGAAGCGCGGTATAACGAAGCGCATTCAGATGGTGTTTCAGGACCCGAAATCGACTTTGAATCCGAAGAAGACCATAGGCCAAACCCTCATGCGACCCGTGAAACTCACAGGCCTTTCGCACGGCGATGCCGAAAAACGCACGCAGGAGCTCCTCGAAGCGGTGAACCTCGGATGCGAATACCTCACCCGCTACCCGGATCAGCTTTCGGGTGGCCAGAAACAGAGGATAGCCATAGCCAGGGCGTTCGCGAGCGACCCGGAGCTCATACTCTGCGACGAGCCCACCTCCAGCCTCGATGTGTCCATTCAGGCCTCGATCATCAACCTCCTTCTGGATCTGCAGAAGGAGAAGGGCACTACGTACCTGTTCATATCCCATGCCTTGGGAGTGGTGAGCTACCTCTGCGATTATATGGCAGTCATGTATCTCGGGAAAATCGCGGAATACGGGCCGAAGAACAAGGTGCTGTCGCCTCCGTATCACCCGTATACGGAAGCGCTCCTGTCGTCCATATCGATACCGAAACCGGGCGTGGAGCAGAAGAAGATCCGGCTCTCCGGAGCGGTGCCGAGCGCCAGGGAAATCCCCAAAGGATGCAGGTTCAACACGCGCTGCCCGAGGAAACTAGGCGCGATATGCGAAACGGATGAGCCGCCCTGCATCAAGACCGACGATGAGGGAGATCATGTCATTTATTGTCATGTGCCGCTGGAAGAACTGAAGCAGGTTCAACCGGTTTTTTCAGCGAAAGAATAATAAGGAGACAAACCATGGAAGCCAATACGCAATTCTGTTTCTGGCAGAGGCCTAAACTCACCGTGCTTTCCGGCAAGCAGAGGGAAGTCATCTATCTTTCCGCTCTGGAAGTGCTCGAGCGGACGGGAACGAAGCTTTATTCGGAGAAGGCCGTGTCCCTCATGCGGGATGCGGGAGCTGAAGTCATAGACGACCGTCTGGTGAAGATACCGTCGGGCATTGTCGAGAATGCGGTGCAGAGCGCAGGCAAGAGGGAAGTCCTCGCTGATCGGAAAGGAAGGAGGAGCCTTGTGCTCGAAGGGGACAATGTGTACTTCGGTCCAGGATCGGA